>CALKVW010000211.1 GCA_938004785.1 uncultured Polyangiaceae bacterium | reverse complement strand
GCCAAGCGAGCTCGAGCTCCGCGGCGGCGTGTGCTCGTCGTCGCCTTCGTCGTCGGCCTGCTCGTCGGGCCCGAAGGCTTGGGCGTCCACGCGCTCGAGGGCCTCGCGGAACTTCCGCAGCGCCCGCGCTTCGAGCTGCCCAGCCCGGGCGCGACCGACCCCGAGGGCCTCGCCCACCGCGCCGAGGGTCCGCGGTCCGGCCTCCGAGAAGGCGAGCGCGCAGCCGAAGGCGGGCTCGGCGGGCAGCCTGTAGCGGCACTCGCCGGGGCCCTCGCCCTCGGGCACCGAGCATGGGAAGGCGACCGGGCACGAGGCCTGCCAGCGAAGCGGGCCCGTCTCGCGCAGCACCTCGAGCCGCAGCTCGGCTGCCAGCGCGTCGGCGCTCGCGTCTCGCTCGGTGTCCGGGGGCGGCTCGTCGTCGTCGTCGAGCTCCTCGTCGTCGCCCTGGTCGTCGTCGTCGGCCGGGGCGCTCGCGTCGAGGGCGGCGTCGGCGCCCTGGTAGGGATCGATGGTGCTCCCGCCGTCGAAGGCGTCGAGGCCGTCGGCCGGGTGAGCCGGCGGCGGGGCCTCGGAGTCGCGGCGCCAGCGGCTCACCCCGCACCCCGCACGTCACCCCGCACGAGGGCGTCGAGAGCAGCGGGGGTGAAGTCCGAACCGCGGAGCGATCCCTGGAGAAATTCCGCGGGCGGCGCCTTCGGAAGTTGCGGGCGCAAGTACCAGTCGGCGTTCAGTGTCACGCCCCCTGCGGGCGGCGTAACACCCTGGGGTGAAACCTGGAATTCCGTAACCTTCGAGGCACACTCTTGACCCCCATCGGCCTCGAACTCTTCTCCACTGTAGCGAAGGGGGGGTATCCGTCGCACATGTGCGCAAGGTGCGACACGTAGGCGCGCGAAGCCCTCGGCCTCGCTCACGAGGGCGGCCGTCGTCGGCTGGAGTGTGCTCAACACGGGCGCCACGCCTCCCCGGCGGCGTCGGGTCGCCCGCTGCCCAGAAGCTCCGCGTGGGCATCGTGGCGGGCGAGCTTCACGACGTCGCGCAGCACGTCCAGGAACGCCAGCCGGAGCGCGGGTGGGGTCTCGTCGTCGAACGCCACGCGCGCGAACCACAGGGCCCCCTCGCGCGGGCAGCGCGGTCGCGCGCCGTGCTTCTGCTCTACGCGCTCGAGCGCCACGGTGAAGGGCCGCAGCTCGGCGACAGCGTGGCGCCTTCGAGCCACCTCGCGATCGACGGCGGACTCGGTCCAGCGGGAGGCGCGCCCTCGAGCAGGCCTGCTCACCAGGCACCGCCGTCGCGCCATCGGCGCCGCTGGGCCGGCGTCATGGCCCGCGCGAAGATCACCCTCTCGCCGCTCGGGCGCTGGCCCTGCAGCTCGGAGACGCTGGGCCTCGAGCTCGCCGAGGGGCCGGCCTTCGAGGGCTGGTCGGTCTGAGTCACCCGCTCGAGGAAGTCGAACACCGTCGTCTGCTCAGCCATCGCTCACGCTCCCTTGGTCGAAGGTCGGTCGGTCCGTTGCTGCCCCGGGAAGGGCCCGTCCTGGCGTCGCTCGCTCCCGGCGTCCGCGTGGTCGGCCTCGGTGTCGTTCGCCACGGGGCGGCCAGCGCAGCCGCAGCCGAGCGCCAGCTCGACGCGAACGCAGAGGCACACCGGGCGGGGCTCGTCGAAGGCGGCCAGCTCGCGACGGGTGAGGCGGCGAGACCGGGCCAGCTCGAGGCGGGCGTCGGCGGCGCTCACGAGTCGTGCTCCTCGTCGAGGTCGGGCTCGTCGTGGTCGAAAGATTGTCCCGAAGTTTGTCCCGAAGGCCGGCCCGACCCGTTCTCGCTCGGCTGGCGCTTGGGGCCCTCGGCGGGGCGCCGAAAGTTCGTCCCGGCCCCATTGGCCCCCCCTTTGGGGGGGGCCATGGGCGGGACGAACTTCGGCTCCCGGGCCCCCAAGTTCGTCCCAGAGGTCGGGACAGACTTGGTCAAACTTCCCTCCTCGGGGGCGCGACCGGGGAAGAGCATCTTGCCGCCGCCGAGCGCGGGACGGCTGCGGACGTGGAGCGCTCCCTCGTTGATGAGGGTGTCGATGGTCCCGCGCACGAGCTCGCGGCGGCGGTTGATCTGCGCGGTGACGACCGTCAGGAGCACCCCGGGCTTCTGGCGCACGAGCTCCAGGACCAGGGGCGCAACGTCGTCCATCGATCGCCGGATCGCCTCGGCGTGGTCGGCTTGGGTCCGAGCTTCTCGCTCGGCCTTCGCCTTGCGCTCGGCGAGCTCCTCCTCGCACACGACGCGGACGTCGAGCCCGGCCTTCGGGTCGTCGCCCTGGGCGACGTCGACGAGCTCCACGTGTACGGGCTCCAGGCGGCCTCCGTCGGCGGCCACCGAGGCCTTCACGTGCGCCAGCTTCAAGAGCCCCGTCTCGGGCTCACGCGCCACGAGGAAGGTGCTCCCGAGGTCGCCGACGATGGCGCTCGACCCGCGCACCGTCTCGAGCTCCATGCGATCGGGCGAGGTCTTGCCGGTGTGGATGAGCACCAAGAACGTGCGGCCGGTCTTCTCCGAGACCTCGAGCAGCTTCCTCGTGTAGGCCTCCACCTCGGCGCTGTTCTCGTCGGCGCCCGAGATCATCTTCTTGAGCGAGTCGAAGATCACGAGGTCGAAGCTCTCGGTGAGCTGCTCGAGCATGCGCGAGGCGCCCTCGGCGAGCAGCGAGGCCTTCGGGAACACCTCGGCCTGGAGCCACCCTCGGAGGTCGCGCGCGTCGAGTCTCATCGCGCGCGCGATTCGGCGGAGCCTCCTGAGCGTCGGGGTGCGCCCCTGCTCGAGGTCGACCACGAGCACGCGACGTCGACGCGGGACGCGATGCTCCCGCCACACCGGGCGACCGCTCGCGACCGCCAGCCCGAGCGCGTATGCGAGCAGCGTCTTCCCCTGCCCGCTGTAGCCCACGATCGCGTTCGGCCTGCCCGGGCAGAGCTGCAGCGAGGGCACGATCCAGTCAGGGTCCGGGAGCTCGCCTTCGAAGATGTCGGCGATGCGGGTCGTCGTCGCAGCGGTGCCGGGCTCGGTCGTTATGTCGGCGACACAAGCGGCCACAGTGTCGCGCCAAGCCTCCGAGCGCGTGTCGTAGAGGTTCGCGGTCGTCTGCTGCAGCGAGGCGATGGCTCGACGGATGGCGGCGCGCTCCCGCACGATCGCGACGTCACGCGCGAGGGTGGCCCGCGAGCCCGGTGCGAGCGCGAGCTCGAACACCTGCTCTCGCACCGCCGGCGTCGAGCCCTGGACCTTGCGAGCGATCCAGTCGGCGTCGATCTGCTCGTCGGCCTCGATCGCGCGCTCGACGGCGTGGAACACTCGCGCGTTCAGCGGGTCGAAGAAGTCTCGCGGCGACAGCTCGGCGAGCTGGTCGCGCACGTCGCGCGCATGCGTCAGAGCGACGGAGAGCACGCCCCGCTCCGCGTCCAGGTCGTTCGGCGGGACCATGCCCCCGGCGTCCCGCGGTCGCAGCTGCACAACCTCGCCGCTCATGCCGCGCCCCTTCGCTCGCCAGCCTCGGCGGCCTGTAGTGCGGCCACGAGCGCGCGGATCTCGCTCATGCGAATCGAGCCACCGTGCGGGGTGGGGGACCACACCCCGGCGTCGTCGCACTCGTCCATGCGCAGCTCGAGATACGGCTTCCCCTCGTGGGTGCGCCGCGAGAGCCGCAGCCTTCGCGAGTCCTTCCGAGGGATCGCGAGTAGCAGCGTGCCTTCGATGCGGCGCTCCCGACGGTGACGCTCTGCACGCTCGAGCTCGGCGCGTTGCTCGTCGATCACGGCCTCGCGCTCGCGTTGCTCCGCGCGCAGCCGCTCGACGTCACGATAAGGCCGCTGGCGTTCGTGCCTCATGCGACCCCCACGAGGCCCAGCTCGCGGGCGAGCTCGGCGGCGCGGTCGCCCTGGGGAGCGCCGAGCGACGCGGCTTCGACGGCCCTCGAGCGCGCACCGAGCCACCGCAGGAAGTCGTCGACGTGCACGAGGCGCAGCTTGTCGAGCTCGAGCACCGCGCCACCGTCGCGCGCGAACTCACGCACGGCTTCGAGGTAGGCGCGGCGAGGGATGCCGAGCACGCGCCCGGAGGTTCGCTGACTCACGGTCCGCGGTCGCTCGACCACGGTCAGCACCGAGCGCGGCAGACGGATCTCGACGTGCTCGTCGTCGTGGGGTAGCTTCGGAGTCGTCATCGATGTTGCTCCATCGGTGGCTGAGCGGCGGCTCCCTGGTCCGGGGCCGCCGTTCGCATTGGTGGGTCTCATGCGGCCGCCGGCGGTGGCGACGTGCCGAGCTGCTCGCTGCGGCGCGCGAGGCCCAGCGCCGCAGCGGCGCGAGCGATGCGCTGCTCGAGCAGGGCTCCGCGGATGGTGCTACCGGCCAGCCACGCGCGAGCGGTGCGAGGA
Organism: uncultured Polyangiaceae bacterium; assembly: GCA_938004785.1. Classification (GTDB taxonomy): domain Bacteria; phylum Myxococcota_A; class Polyangia; order Polyangiales; family Polyangiaceae; genus CALKVW01. The sequence goes on along the minus strand of CALKVW010000211.1, from coordinate 138,815 downwards.
TCGACCCCCGCCTCCCGCGAGAGGCGGACCACTTCCGTGGTCATCAGCTTCGGCGTCCAGGTCATGCACCGATGCTGCCTTCTGGCGAGATGGCGCGACAGAGGACACAAGCACTGTCGAAGTGTCCCCTACGCGCTCTTGACGGCTGCGACGGCGGCCCATCGCGGCAAGCTCGTCGCGTGCTCTCGCAAGCTCGTCGCGATGCCACATGACGCTTCGCGCGAGGCGGGCGGCCTCGATCGCGAGAAGGTCAAGAACGAGGTCCCACTCTGGCGATGATGCGTCGCCGTGGTCGACAAGGACCGCGGTCCAGTGCTCGACCTGCTCGAGCGCGAGCGCGTCTCTTGCGATCGTCTCGCGGGCAACCTGTTCGGTTTTCTCGAGCAGAACCCGCCGAACGCGATCCCAGCGCGCGCGCCCGTGTCCGCGTTGTCTCGTCTTCTTCGCGGTGCCTTCGGCTGCCGCATAGGCTGCCGCGTAGTCCGCGCCGCAGTCGCCTGAGCCTTTGATCTGACGATCCGCGCCCGACACGAGGAGAAGCATCGCCAGCTCGCGAGGGGTTGCCCAGCGCTCGTCCGGCGGTCTGCCCAAGCCGAGGAAGTACGGTCGATCGAAGTGGTCGAGCAGCCTCGCGGTGGTCCCGTTCGGCCCTGGGTTCGGTTCCCAGAGTTCGGCCCACGCGCGGACACCAGGCACCTTCGCCGGGGCGACGCCAACGATCTGCTCGGTGTACACGTCGAAGACCGCGGCGAGCTCGGCGGTCAACTCCACCGCTCCTCGGTCGGGCGAGCGCCGGAGACGCTCATACGCCTCGACGATGGTCTTGGCCTCGGCCTCGACCCTCGTCGTGTCCTCGCCGACCTTGCGGATCTGCTCGAGCTCGTCGGGGCGCAGCTCGCGCCCGATGCTCTTCTCGAGCTCGAGGCGCGCGCGCTGTCGGACGTGCTCCCAGTCCACCCCCACAGCCTCGGAGTCTACGACCAAGCGAAGGCTACGCGCTGCGTTCATGGTGTCCCCCGTGGCGGTGTGTCGTCGCGACGTAGCGGCAGCCGTCGAGGGTCGTCGAGCCACCCTCGAACGGCGCCAGCTCTTCACCGTCGCGGAGCGTGAGCAGAAGCCACGCGCGCAGGGCGCGGTTCGCGTCGAGCTCGTCGACGAAGTCGAGCAAGCGCCCCTCTCCGTAGATCCAGAAGCGCTCGAGCTGCGGCGCCGCGTCGACCGTGGCGCCGCTCACGAGGCACCTAGATTCGAGCGAGGTCTCGGAGCCGATCGGGCCGACTCCTCGCGCATCCTCCGGGCCTTCACGGAGAACATGAACCGCATGTTGCAGGGCCGGCAGCGGAACTGCTCGCGACCGCCATGCGTGCCGAGGGCCTCGAGCGCGGCGCCGCAGTCCGGGCACGGACGAGCGTTGCTGGTCTCGGTGCTCACGAGGCACCGCCGTTCGCGCGCGCGGTGCCCAGCGCTTCGAGGTCTCGACCTGCGTGCTCGATCGTCGTGGTGTTCTCGTTCACGATCGCGCCGAGGGTCGTGAGCGCGCCGAACACCGCGCAGAGCGGTAGCGCCTGCTCGTCGCGTGCGCCCTCGGCGAGCTGCCCGAGCACGTTGACCGCCGTCTTCCACGCGCGGTCGAAGGCGGCGAGCTGGGCGGGATGGATGAGCGCGACCGCGGCGGCGGCGCGGGCCTTCTCTGCGCCGCTCACGCTGCACCGCCTTCATCGGCGCGCTCACCCTCGAGCGCCTGCAGCACCACGAAGCCATCGGCCTCTTGGTGGTTCGCATTGAGGGCCGACCGGACACGGCCCAGCTCTCGCACCGCGTCGACGATTGACGCCGCAGCGAGCTCGCGATCTTCCTCGAGCACGCCGAGCGATTCGGCAAGGTGCGCGAGAGCTTGGTGGACGTGGCGGTTCGCCGTGGCCACGTCGCCGAGGGAGTAGGTCACGAGCGCGCCCATGTCGGGCGTGCCAGCGGCAGCGGCGTCGCGTGCCCGTGCATCGGAAAGTGTGGTGCTAGCACCCGACTTTCCCTCGCCCTTCTTCGTCCACGCCTCGTGCATCGCGAGCGCTTCCTCGAGCTCGTCGATGTACTCGTCGAGCAACCCAAGTTGCCCCGCATCAAGCTCTTCTGCGTACGCGCTGCGCATGTCTGCGAGCGTGATCGTTCCGTCGAGCAGATCCCCGAAGTCGTTGGCCGGCTCCTGCCCGAGCACGTCGAGCCAGGCGGCCACCTCTTTCCTCAGTCGCACACCGCCGACGAAGCACGGTCGGAGGCTGCGGTTGGACAGCGCGTTCTGCATGCGTCGCGAGGGCTTCGGGGCCGTCGCCTTCTTCGCGCCGCTCACGCTGCACCCCCACCCACCGAGGCGGCGGCGGCGTGGTAGCGGCCTTCGACTTCGGGTTCGATCTGGCGCACGGCGGCGATCAGCGAGTTTCGCGCGGCCCCGATGTGGCCGATGGCTGCGACCACGCGATCGCGCACCACGTCGTCGACGCCGTAGTCGACGACGGCGTCGAGCGTCGCGGCGAGCTCGCCGAGGGCCTGGAACAGCTCGCCGTGAGCTTCGGCGAGGTCGCCGGAGTTGCAGTCCAGCTTCTCGTTCTTCGTGGTGTCCATGATGGTCGTTCCTTTCGTCGGCCACGATCGGCCGCGTCGAGGTCCGAGACGCGCTCGGGCCCCGACGCTGCCGCGCGCATGCGCTACGGCTTGTCGGGGCCCTCCTGGGTCAGTGCAGCGAGCTCGGCGGCGAGCGCAGACACGTCGGCCCAGCGCCCCTCGCGGGTCGCGGCCTCGAGCGCGGCGACGGCACGCGCGCGGCGCTCCGCGCACGTCGGCGCACTGCTCACGCGCTCGGCTGAGCGTCCGTCACGAAAGGGATCTTGAAAGGGATCTGAGCCGCCCCCGCGCTCGCTCTCGGCGCTCCCCAGCGCCGCCGTTTCCCCCGTCGTTTCCTGCTGGTACCGAAGGTCGGACTCGAACCGACACTCCCTTTCGGGAAGCGGATTTTGAATCCGCCGCGTCTACCATTCCGCCACTTCGGCTCATCGAACGGGGCCGCGGCCTCGCTCGAGAACGACGGGTTTCTACCTGCTCTCGAGCCCGGAGGCTACGACCTCGTGCAGAGGCCCGCTCCGAGAGGCGCGGGCGAGCCTCCGGCGTGCCGTGGGCGACGCGCGGCGCGCGCCGCGCCCTTCCCGCGTCAGGAACGCTCGAGACCCTGACCCGAGGCGATCACCACACGCTGCCGCCTGCGGCCCCAGCGCTCGACGGCGTGTCCGAAGCGGCCGGCGATGCTCGCGCCACAGGCCGTGCAGCGGCCGTCTTCGAGGTGCGCCTCGAGGATCTCGTACCAGTCTCGCTCGATCACTGCGGCGCCGCAGCCCGGGCAGTAGGTGGTGTCACCCTCCGGATCGTGCACGTTGCCGGTGTAGACGTAGCGTAGCCCCTTGGAGCGGGCGATCTCACGCGCGCGCCGCAGCGTGGCCACGGGCGTGGGAGGTCGGTCGGTGAGTTTGTAGTCCGGGTGGAAGGCGCTGAAGTGCAGCGGCACGTCGGGCCCGAGCTCCGTCGCGATCCACTCGCTGAGCTGGTGCAGCTCGGCGTCGGAGTCGTTGAGCCCGGGGATCAGGAGCGTCGTGAGCTCCGTCCACACCGAGGTCTCCTTCACCAGGTAGCGGATCGTCTCCTTCACCGGCTCGATGTGAGAGCCCGTCTGCTCGAAGTAGAACGCCTCGGTGAAGGCCTTCAGGTCGACGTTCGCGGCGTCGATCTTCGAGTACATGTCGACGCGAGGCCGGGCGTGGATGTAACCCGCCGTGACCGAGACGGTCGCCAGGCCGAGCGCGTGGCAGGCGTCGGCGGTGTCCATCGCGTACTCGATGAAGATCGTCGGGTCGTTGTAGGTGAAGGCCACGCTGTGGGCGCCCGCATCCTTGGCTGCGCGCGCGATGGCCTCGGGGCTCGCGCGATCGGCGAGCGTGTCCATCTCGCGCGACTTGGAGATGTCCCAGTTCTGGCAGAACTTGCAGGCCAGGTTGCAGCCGGCGGTGCCGAAGGAGAGCACGCTCGAGCCAGGGTAGAAGTGGTTGAGCGGCTTCTTCTCGATGGGATCGATCGCGAAGCCGCTCGAGCGACCATAGGTGCTGAGCACGATCTGGTCGCCCTCGCGCTCGCGCACGAAACAGAAGCCCTTCTGGCCTTCGCGCAGCTTGCAGTCGCGCGGGCACACGTCGCACTGGATCCGCCCGTCGTCGAGCGCGTGCCAATACCTCGCTGGATGATTCATGGCCTGACCCCCCGCGCTCGGTCACGATGTAGCTCGACCGTGTAGCGCCACAACCGTACGTCGTCGCTCCAGTAGTCGGCCGGCAAACCAGCCTTCCGCTTGAGCGCGCCGAAGAATTCGTCGACCTCGGGCAGGCTCTCCCAGACCACCGGCAAGAGCGTGCCTCGACGACCGCGTGCCTCGAGCAGCAGCCCGTCGATGCCTGGCCTCACGAGCGCCTTCGCCTCGGCCTCCGAGCCGAACTCGAGCGGCTCGAGAGGCGACAGGATCGACACCTCGATGTCGAGCTCGTCGACGTCGTCGAGCTCGAGCCACCTGCCACGAGGGTCGCGCGTGCCGGCGGCGACGGCGTTGCGCGCGACGTCGTCGGCGAGGCTCTGGTGTGCTTCGAGCGAGCCGATGCAGCCCTGCAGCTCGCCGTCGGGCCAGTGGAGCGAGACGAAGGTGGCGCCCCGTTCGCGCGTCCAGGCCGCGGTGGGCGGGTTCGCGGTGGGTCCGCCGAGCGCGTCGCGCAGGCACTCGCGGGCCCAGCGCAAGAGCTCGGCGCCGCGCTGCTCTCTCGAGGGCCTCGCGCGAGCGGGATCGTTCGACTGCAGGACGGGGTTCACGCCGCCTCCTCGTAGGCCGCGAAGGCCCCGTAGCCGACCACTTCGTCGCGTGGCCCCGCGGTGTCTCCCGAGCTCCTCAGATCGACGAGCTCGAGCCGCAGCTGCTTCTTGCGCGCGACCCAGAGCAATCCGTTGATGCCCACCGCACCGCAGGCCTCCTCGCCCGACAGCGAGGGCTCGAGCGACAAGATGCGCGCCGCGGTGTGCCGGTCGGCCGCGCGCCCTACGGCGTAGGGCAGGTAGTGCGACAGATCCGAGCTGATGACGATGAGCGTCTCCGGGCCGCCCCAGAGCGCTTCGAGCGCTTGGCCCACCTCCTCGGCGCTGGCGTGACCGGCCACGAGCGGCACGAGCTTGGCGTGGGGCGCGACGCGCTGAAGGAACGGCAGCTCCACCTCGAGGCAGTGCTCACGCGCGTGGGCTCCGCGGTCTGGCGAGACCTCGGGCAGCGAAGCGATCGCCTCGAGATCGACCTCGACCGTGCCGAGCGGTGTCGCCAGCTGCGCGGCGCCTGGCCACACGAGGCCCTCGACCCACACGCGATGCGCCGGGCCGACGAGCACGACACGCTCGATCTGCGACGCGTAGGGCGCGACACGCGCGAAGGCGGAGGCCGCGACGGGGCCGGAGTAGACGTAGCCCGCGTGCGGCACGACGAGGGCCTTCGGGCAAGGACCGGTGGCGATGGGCGCGTGGGCGAGCAGCGCGTCGACCGTGCCGGCGAGCTCGGAGGGGTCGCCCGGATAGAAGCTTCCGGCGACGGCAGGTGGGCGAACGGTGGAGATCACGGGGCTGCTCTCACCATGTGTCCGAGGCCGAGGAGAGCAAGCGCTGCGGCTGGAGAGTGAGCGTAAGCGCGCGCCCTCGGTCAGCGTTTTCGGCGTGATGCGCGGACCCATCGCCGTTCTCGCCGCCGCGGTCTTCACTCTCCTCGCGAGGGACGCGGCGGCGACCTGTGTGCAGCTCGAGTGCAAGCCGACGACGCTCGAACGTCCCGACGGATCCGCGCTCGAGCTCGGTGGGCAGCGCGTCGGTGCGCACCTGTCCGTGGACTACGTCGCTCGGGCCGAGCCGATCTCGAGCGGCGGCGGCTTCGACTTCGCCGAAGACTGGGACGATCGCGAGGACCTCGTGTGGGAGGCAGGCTCGGGCTTCTGGCTCGGCATCTCGGCGAACGAGGGAGCCCGCGCCTCGGTGTCCCCAGGCGTCGTCGCGTTCCTCGGGCTGCACACGATGGTCGAGTGGCCGCGCGAGCGTCACGAGAAGTGGTCGATGCCCGAGGTCGAGGCCACGCGGTGGTGTGCGCCGATCGCGTGTCTGGGGCTCGGCCTGATCGTCGCGCCGACCGGGGTCGTGCTGGGCAACGAGATCGGTGCCGAGCTGCGTGGGGTCTACGGCGCCGAGACGCGCGAAGGCGATGGATCGCTCGCGAGGATCTCGGTTCGACCGGTGTTCCGCTATGCGCGCGGGGCGCTCCGCACGCAGAGTTTCGTCGGCTTCCTCCTGCCCGAGCTCGGCGCGCAGTTGCGCGAGGGCGAGGGCCCGGCCTTCGCGATGGCGTGGTCGATCTACCCCATCGATTGGCGCGTGGCTGGCCCCTTGGCGCTCTCGCTCGACCCCTTGCGGGTCGGCGCGCTCATCGCGCCCGAGAGCGGCGTCTCCGTCGACGTCGGCGGAGAGCTCGGCTTGAGGTTCGCGCCCTGAGCGAGCAGCGCCTCGTGGTGGTGGCGCTCCACGCTTCCGCTCAGAGCTTGTCTTGCCAGGGGATCATGAAGGTGTTGCACGGCCCGGTGAACGTCTGGATGTCGCCGTCGGCGCCCGAGGCGTTCACCTCTCCGATGCGGCTCTCGAAGCCCACAGGCGACTCCACGAAGCCGAGCATCTCGCACATCTCCTGATCGCCGAAGCCCCAACCCACGGTGTCGCCTCGCGGGTTCTCGAACTCACAGCCGAACTCGAGGCCGGTGATGCCGCCGAGGTCGACGGCCGGCTCGTGGAATTTGCCGCGAGCTTCACCATTGAATCCCTTCACGTCGAGCAACATCTCGCCGTCGCGAGGGCCACCCACCGCGCGCAGGAAGAAGCGGGTCCCGAGCGCGTGGGTGTGCGGCAGACCATAGTGTAGCTTCATCGACACGGCGCCCCCGACCGCGGAGGCCCAGCTCTCGGTGAGGTCGCAGGTCCCCGAGAAGCGCGACGTGGCGTACGGCGGAATCGCAAGCTCGTCGTAGGTGAGGTGGAAGGGCGCGAGGGGCGTCGTCACCTCGGCCTCCTCCAGCGCGTAGAGCGTGAGCTCGGCGTGCCCGGTGTGGGCACGGTCGGTCGTGTTGAGCACGTGCACGTCGCCGATGATGCGTGAACGCGCCGGGATGCGCACCGCCGCGCCGGTGGGGAAGCGCTGCACCTCGCGGGTCGCCTGGGTCGACTGTGCGTAGATCACGCCGCCCGCGATCGCGGCGCTGAGCTGGTCGTAGCCGCGATCCTTGCAGGGCCACACGCCGTCCTCCCCGGGGAAGGCGTCTTCCGGCGAGAAGGTCCAGTTGGAGTGGTGAGACAGCTCGTCTTGTACGAGCTCGACGGCGTTGACCCAGAGATCGGTCTCGTTGCCGAGGGTCCAGCTCTGGCAGAGTCCGAGGATCTCCTCGCCAGGCTGCGACGTGAACTCCGCGAAGGCGTGCGTCAGGGCGGTGCCCGCGAGCGGCTCGCAGTCACCCTCCGCGGTCACGTAATGCCCTCGCGCGCAGGGCTCGCAGCGCCGCTCGCCCGAGAGCACACTGCACGACTTCTGGTCGATGCGGCAGGCGTCGACGTCGGCCTGTTCGCAGGGCTCCGGCGCAGGGTCGACCGTCGCGCGATCGCCGCAGCGGGCGGTGGTGACGAGCAGGCCGACGAGGCCCGCTCCGAGCGTGAGGAGGCGGCGAGTCGGGCTCGACGAGCGGTGGCGAGGCATCATCGACCCATATCGACCTCGGGCCTGATGCTCAAGGCGGCGGCCGATGGCGCTCAGCGCCGCAGGATCTCTTGGCTCGGGGAGAGCTGCCCCGATTCGACCTCGCCGCGCACGTAGAGCTCGGCGGGCGGCCCACCGTCGACTGGGAAGCCACGCGCGACGATCTCGTAGCTGCCCGCGCTCGGATCGCTGCGCAGCTCGTACTGGAAGCGCTGCGGAGGCGAGATCGTGAAGCCCAGGCAGCGCCAGCCGGCGCTTTGCCAGTCTTGCGGGCTCGATGCGTAGGGCTCCTTCGCGAGCAGCTCGAGTGCGCTCGGGACCGCCGGCGCGGAGGGGCAGAGCGAGCCCTGGCGAGAGAAGGCGTCGGACATCGCGAAGGCGAGCTGCTTGAGCGTGAGCATCGCCTCGGCCTCGATCGTGCGCGCGCGGTAGGCGAGCAGATCGCGCTTCATGAGCGAGGCGCAGCGCTCGGCGTCGACGCCGGGAGGCTTCGGCGGATTCGCCAGCACCTCGAGCGCGATCTCGATCGAGCCCTTGCTGCGGCCTGCCTTCTTGCCGGCTTGGGTGACGGCGCTCACGAAGGCCTTGCAGCGCTCTGCGAGCTCGCTGCGCTCGGCTTCACCGAGCGGGGCTAGACCATCGGGCAGCGAGTCGGCTGCGGGGCGAGGGGCGCGGCGCGCGCTCTTCGAGGCGTCCGGCGTGGGCGACGACGCCTCCGTGCTCGCGGTGGCCTCGCCCGGCGGTGAGGGCGACTCCGAGGCCTCGCGCGCAGCATCTGCGTGGGAGCCGCCGGCGGGCGGCGTCGAATGCGGCGGCGCCCCGGCGCAGGCCGCGAGCGCGAGCCCGAGCGCGCAGCACGCCACGAGCGTCGTGAGGCGGAGGATCGTCCGATCCCGATCTTGGACGAGCGGCACGCGTGCTCCGATCCTCGCCGCTCGCGCGCGTCAGTCCCGGCCGTAGAGCGTGGCCGGGCTCTTGTTCGTGCTCGCGGGCCTCGGTGGGGCAGGCCGGGTCGCGGGGGTCGGTGCGGCAGGCCTAGGCGCGGCAGCTTGGGTCGCGGGGGTCGTGGCGGGTGCTGCGGTGGCGGCGCTCGCGCTCGTCGCGGCGGATGCGGTCGACGCCGCGCTGGGGTCGGGCTCGGCGGCGCTCGCGGAGGCGCTCGCCGCGCCGGGCGTCGGAGGCGCTGCGCTGGGCTGCGCGGCGACCTGCGGAGCCTCGCCGGCGACTGCGCCCTGCGGGCTCACCGCGAGCGCCGAGGCGCCTCCCTCCTTGGCGTTGCCGCGCTCCAGCGCGACGAAGAGCCCCGTCGCGAGCGCGGAGCCGAGCAGCGTCGCGAGCAGGAGCGGCAAGACGACGCCGCGAGGACGACCCGCCTGCGCCTGCGCGGCGTGCGACGACGAGGGCAGGCTCACCGGGACCATCACCGACTGCGAGCCCACACCCGTCGTCGAGCGCAGCGCCGAGACCGACTTGCTCGCCGAGCTCTCGCCAGCGCGCAGGCGCTCGCCGGGTGAGAGCGTCGCGAGCGCGTCGAGGCTCACGATCGCTTCGACCTCGGCGAGCTGCGTCTTGCGCTTCGCCAGGCCCTCACGCGCGATGCGCTTCACCCAATCGCCGACGTCGCGCTGGCTCGCCGGCGGCAGCGCGGCCTCGAGCGCGGCGGACATCTCGGCGGCCGAGGCGAAGCGTTTGTCGGGATCGCGCTGCAGCGCGCGCATGACGACGGCGTCGAGCTGCGGGCTGACGTCGGCCGCCCAGCGGCTCGGCGGCACGATCTCGCGGTTCAGCACCGCGTGCAGGATCGCCGCCTCTTGATCGCCCTCGAAGAGCCGCTTTCCCGTGAGTCCCTCCCACAGGATGATGCCCGCGGCGAAGACGTCGGTGCGGCGGGTCATGAGCGTGCCGAGCACCTGCTCGGGGGCCATGTACTTGATCTTGCCCTTCACCTGACCTGCGCGCGTCGAGTGCCCCGAGCTCGCGGCCTTGGCGACGCCGAAGTCGATGACGCGCGTGACGCCGTCGACGTCGACCAGCACGTTCTGCGGGGAGACGTCGCGGTGCACCAGGCCGAGCGGCTCACCTCGTTCGTTCGTGGCCTCGTGCGCCGCATGCAGGCCCTGCAGGGCCGACGAGAGCACGCTCGAGAGCACCGCGCGAGGCATCACCTCGCCAGCCTTGCTCGCGAGCCGCGAGAGCTGCGCGAGCGACTCTCCGTGCACGTACTCCATGACGAGGAAGAGCTCCTCGTCGGTCGCCACGACGTCGAGCGTAGGCACGACGTTCGGATGCCGGATGCGCGCCGCGAGCTGCGCCTCCTGCATGAACATGCTGGAGAACTCCGGATCCTTCGCGAGCTGGGGCAACAGGCGCTTGATCGCCACGGTGCGCGCGAAGCCACCCTCGGCGACGAGGCGCGCGAGATGCACGCTGGCCATGCCCCCCATCGCGATCTCGCGACAGAGTGCATACCGCCCCACGACGAGTGGAGCTGGGCCCATGGATGCGTGCCCGCCCATCGAACCCGACGTTACACGCAGGCGCGCATCGTTGCTACATTGAGCCGGTGAAGCGCCGGCGCGACTCGGAGAGGCTGATCACCGGTTCCCGGGTGGGGGGGTGCCTGGCGCTGCTCCTCGCGTGCGCGCTCGGTTCACCCGCGGCGGCGCAGTCGTCCGCAGCGGCAGCCGAGGCGCTCTTCGAGAAGGGTCTCTCGGCCATGCAGGCCGGACGCTTCGACGAGGCCTGCCCCGCGCTCGCCGAGAGCTACCGCCTCGACCCGCGCCCGGGCGGACTCTTCACGCTCGCCGAGTGCGAGAACAAAGCAGGCCGCGTCGCCACGGCCGCGGCCCATTACCAGGACTACCTGCGCCTCGTCGAGAAGCTCTCGGCCCAGCAGCGTGGTGCGCAGAAGGCGCGTGAGAAGGTCAGCCGCGAGCAGCTCGCCGCGCTCGAGCCTCGTGTGCCGAAGCTCACGATCTCGGTCGCCGAGGGCACACCCGAGGACGCGAAGATCTTCCTCGGCAAGCTCGAGCTGGGGCGTCCCTCCTTGGGGACCGCGCTGCCCATCGACCCAGGCAAGCACCTCGTGCGCCTCGAGCTCTCAGGGCGCGCGCCGAGCGAGCTCGAGCTCACGCTCGCCGAGGGCGAGACCAAGAGCGTCGAGCTCAGCCTCGCGCAGCCCACGAGCGAGGAGGCGGCGCCCCCAGCGCGCTCGGTACCGACCAGCGAAGCTCCGCCCAGCGGCGACGGGAGCTCGGGGCTCACACCGCTCGCCCTCGTCGTCGGAGGGGTCGGCGTCGCTGGCCTCGTCGTCGGAGGGGTCACCGGCGCGCTCGTGTTCGCGCAGAAGTCGACGGTCGACGAGAACTGCGTCGGCAACGTGTGCAACCAGGAGGGCCTCGACGCCACCGAGACCGCGAGCACCTTCGGGCTCGTGAGCACGGTGGGCTTCGTCGCGGGTGGAGCGCTCGTCGCGACGGGCGTCGTGCTGCTCCTGGTCGACGGCTCGTCGGATACGCAAGAAGCCGCGAAGAGCTACCAGCTCGCGCCCTACGCCTCCCCGGAGGGCGCGGGCCTGGGCTTCGGCATGCGCTTCTGATCGCGGCGAGCGCGCGGCGCTTCGGGCGCGCGGCGCTGCGGCCTGCTTCAGTCGGGCGCGAGCTTGTCGGCGCAGCAACGGAAGCCGCCGTCGCTCCAGGTCGCCGAGCGAGGTGCGGCGTCGGGTACCGTGCAGCGCGCGCCGTTCAGGTCGTGCATGAAGGAGCCGCCGCGGAAGGCGCAGGTGTCGTCGGCGCCGGTGTAGCCCGTGCACTCGGCCGTCCACTCGTGCACACCGCCGCTGAGGTCGAGCACCTGTGAGAAGGGAGCGTTCACGCCCGCGCAGCTCGGCATCGTGCCGACCACCGTGGTGTCGCCGATGCCCGTCTCGGCGATGTTGCACACGGTGCCGTCGCCGCTGCTGCCGAAGCTGTAGGCCTGCGCGCCCGAGCCCGAGCACACGTACATCCACTCGCTGGTCGCCGGGTTGTCGAAGCCGTCGAAGGGTCCGGTCCCTCCTGCATCGACCGCGCTGCACAGGCGCTTGCCCGCCCACTCGCAGTAGGCGTGGGCGTCGCACCAGTCGACCCACATGACCGGGTGGTCGTCGTGGCCCGCGGGCGCGGGCCAGGTCGAGGGCACGAAGCTCGTGTTGAAGCTGCAGTAGGCCGGGTCGTTCGTGAAGACCTGCGGCTGTAGGCCCACCTCGAGGAACGCGAGGTACTGCGCGTTGCTCACTTCGGTCGAGTCCATGCAAAACGCGCCCAAGTCGACCATCGTGGGGCCAGGCAGGCCCTCGCAGGGCCCGCTGACGGTCCCGCCATCTTGGCCACCACCACCCGCGCCGCCGCTGCCGCTCGTCGAGCTGCTGGTGGTCGTGCTGCCTCCGCCGGTGCCCGTCGTGGTGCTGCTGCTCGTGGGGCCGGCGCTCTGACCACCCTCACCGAGCACGTAGTCATCGTCGAGCCCCGCGAGCGCCGTGCAGCCGAGCGGGAGTGCGAGCGATGCCCAGACGAACAGTGCAGCGCGCAGACGCATGGGCACGATGCTAGCCGACCGCCTGTGCCTGCGCGAGACCCAGCCGGAGGAGCGCGGCGGCCAGGGCCTCGGGCAAGGGGGCCTCGAAGCGCAGCGGCGCGCCGGTCGAGGGGTGCGCGAGCTCGAGCGAAGAAGCATGGAGCACCAATCGATCGAGGCCTGCGCGCTCGCGCAGGTAGCGGTTGTGCTCACCGCGTCCGTACACCGCGTCGCCGATGACCGGGTGCCCGAGGTGCTTCAAGTGCCTGCGCACCTGGTGGAAGCGCCCCGTCTCGGGCAGCACCTCGACCCAGGAGTAGCGCGTCTCGCGCAGCGGGGAGCCCGCGAGCTCGATCGCCGCCAGACGACGCATCCTGCTCCGCGCAGGCACCTTCGGGCCGCCCTCGTGTTTGGGGATGGCGTGGTCGATCTCGGCCTCGTCCGGCGCGAGGCCGCGCACGAGCGCCAGGTAGAGCTTGCGCATCCGCCCCTCGGTGAAGGCCTCGCCGAGCTTGCGCGCCGACTCGGGGTCGCGAGCGAAGACGAGCACGCCGCTCGTGCCACGGTCGAGGCGGTGCACGGTGTGGATCGGGCCGAGGTCGGCCTCGCGCAGGCGCCCGAGCAAGGTCGCGTCGAGCGCGTCGCCGCTCGAGCCTGGGTGGACGACGAGCCCCGAGGGCTTCGCCAGCACGAGCAGCGCGGCGTCGACGTGCAGCGCCTCGAGCCCGACGCGCGAGATCGCGGCGAGCTCCGCCTCGAAGGCGCTCACGCCGGGCCGAGCGTCGAGGCGCCGATGTCGCTGCGGAACTGCGCGCCGTCGAAGCGGATGCGCGCGACGGCCTCGTAGGCCAGGCTGCGCGCGGCGCCGAGCGAGCCTGCGCGCGCGGTCACGGCGAGCACCCGACCGCCGCTCGTGAGCAGCCGCTCGCCGTCGATGCGCGTGCCCGCGTGGTTCACGGACACACCCTCGAGGGCCTCGGCGCCTTCGAGGCCTTCGATGAGGTCACCGGCGCGCGGTGAGCCCGGGTAACCCGCCGCGGCCATCACGACGACGACCGCGTGCTTCGCGGCGTCGAAGCGCACCGACGAGGCCTCGAGCGCGCCGCGCGCGGCGGAGAGCAGCCAGACGCCCACGTCGCCTTCGGCGAGCGCCATGAGCGCCTCGCACTCGGGATCGCCGAAGCGCACGTTGTGCTCGAGCAACATCGGCTCGCCTTCGGGCGTGATCATCAGGCCGGCGAAGAGCGCGCCGCGGAAGGGCGCGCCCTCGGTGGCCATCTGGCGCAGCGTCGGTGCGACGATCTCGCGGTCGATGCGCTCGAGCAGCGCCACGTCGAGATCCGGCGTCGGGCAGATCACGCCCATGCCGCCGGTGTTCGGACCCAGGTCGCCGTCGAGCGCGCGTTTGTGATCGCGCGCGGGCGGCAGGGTGACCCAGCGCGTGCCGTCGCAGATCGCGTGCACGCTCGCCTCGCGGCCCTCGAGGCGGTCTTCCACGATGATCGTCGCGCCGGCCTCGCCGAAGCACCTCGCCTCGAGCATCTCGCGCGCCGCCGCGATCGCCTCCTCGCGCTCGCTCGCGACGACCACGCCTTTGCCCGCGCAGAGCCCGTCGGCCTTGACCACGCAGCGCCCGCCACGCGCGTCGATCGCGCGCACGGCCTCGTCGAGCGAGGTGCAGATCGCGAACCCGGCCGTGGGGATGCCCGCGCGCCTCGCGAGCTCCTTGAGGAAGGCCTTCGACGCCTCGAGGCGAGCGGCCGCGCGGTTCGGCCCGAAGGTCGCGATGCCGGCGGCGACGAGCGCGTCGACGACGCCGTCGGCGAGCGGCTGCTCGGGACCCACGACGACGAGGTCGACCTGCTCGGCGCGCGCGAGCTCGACGATCGCCGCGTGATCGGAGAGCGAGACGGCCCGCCGCGACAGGCGCGCGCCCGCGATGCCGCCGTTGCCTGGGGCGACGAGCACCTCCCGCGAGAGCTCGCCGCGGAGCAGCGCGCGTGCGAGCGCGTGCTCACGCGCGCCCGAGCCCAGGATCAGCACACGGCGCGGCGACTCGGCGTTCACGAGAGCGGCAGCTAGTCGTGCGTGTGCGAGGCGTAAAGCGAGGCGCCCACGCCGAGGCGCGTGCGCACGATGCGCAGCACGTCGAGGTCGGCCGGGGGGAAGTCCTCGTCGACGAGCTCGTGGGCCGTCGCCCAGCGCAGATCGGCGACGTCGAGCGGCTCGGGATCCGGGGAGCTCGGCAGGCGCTTCACCTCGAAGAAGAGCAGGAGCACGTCCTTCGCCGGGTAGGCGTGGAAGCTCACCTCGAGCGGCGCGCCGACGTCGGCGTCGATGCCCACCTCCTCGCGCAGCTCGCGCGCGAGCGCGTCGCGCGGGTCTTCACCGGGATGCACCTTGCCGCCCGGGAACTCCCACGCGCCCGCGAGGTGCGTGCCGGCCTTGCGCTGCGTCAGCAAGACGCGGCCGGCTTCGATCAACACCGCCGCTGCGACGATCACGCTGGGCGCGCGCTCGGTCGGCGCGTCGGTCTTTCCCCCGGGCTCGGCTCGTGACATGGCTCGCGCATGGGCATCACATACCGCGACGCGGGCGTCGACATCGACGCGGGCAACGCCTTGGTCAAGCGCATCGCGCGGCTCGCGAAGCCCACTCGCATCCCCGAGGTGGTGGCCGACATCGGCGGCTTCGCCGGGCTCTGCGCGCTGCCCACGGGCATGAAGGAGCCCTTGCTCGTCAGCGGCACCGACGGCGTCGGCACCAAGCTCAAGGTCGCCTTCGGTACCGGCAAACACGACTCGGTCGGCATCGATCTCGTGGCGATGTGCGTGAACGACGTCGTCACGGTCGGCGCCAGGCCGCTGTTCTTCCTCGACTACTTCGCCTCGGGCAAGCTCGACGTCGACGTCGGAGAGGCGGTGATCGCGGGCATCGCCGAGGGCTGTCTGCGCGCAGGCTGCGCCCTGCTCGGCGGAGAGACGGCCGAGCTCCCCGGCATGTACGCCGACGGCGAGTACGACCTCGCCGGCTTCACCGTAGGTGTCGTCGAGAGGAGCCGCGTGCTCGACGGCAAACGCGCGCGCCCCGGCGACGCGGTGATCGGCGTGGCCTCGAGTGGTTTGCACTCCAACGGTTACTCGCTCGCGCGCCGCGTTCTGCTCGACGAGCTCGGACTGGGCTACGGCGATCTCGTGCCCGGCACCGAGCGCCGCGTCGGCGAGGCCCTGCTCGAGCCCACGCGCATCTACGTGAAGCCTGCGCTCGCGCTCTACGAAGCGCTCGGCGAAGAGCTGCGCGCCCTGTGCCACATCACCGGCGGTGGTCTTCCGGAGAACCTTCCTCGCGTGCTGCCCGAGGCGATCGCGCTCGAGCTCGATCTCGCGAGCTACGAGCGGCCCGCGCTCTTCCGCGCCATCGAGGCCGGCGGACTGGTGAGCGAGCTCGAGATGCGTCGCACCTTCAACCTGGGCGTCGGGCTCGTGGCGGTGGTCGCCGCCGAAGCCGCGCAGCGCACGATCGAGCTCTTCGAGGCGCAGGGTGAGCGCGCGTGGGTGCTCGGGCGCGTCGCGGAGGCGGGAGCTGGCGTGCGCGTGCGCTTCGTGGGCGACCCAGTCGTCTGAGCGCGGGCAGCGGCGCTCGCGGATCGGAGCCGGCCGGCCGGCCGCGCTCAGCCTCGCGGCGCTTCGAACGGGCTCGTATCGACCGGCGGCGCCTCACCGCTCACGAGCGCGGCGATGATCTCGGCCGTGATCGGCGAGAGCAGGATGCCGTTGCGGAAGTGGCCCGTGGCGAGCCAGACGCGCTCGATCGACGAGCGGCCGATGTAAGGCAGGCCGTGCGCGGTGTGCGGGCGGAAGCTCGACCACGCGCGCGAGAAGTCGGCGCGCTCGAGCGCCGGGATCGCGCGCGTCGCGGCCGTGAGCAGATCGCGGATCGCGCCGGCCGTGGTGGCTCGTTCGTAGCCGACGAATTCGAGCGTGCTGCCGACGAGCACGCGCCCGTCGTCGCGTGGGCTGAGGTAGACCGACGAGGCGCTGATCACGCCGCGCGTCACGGGCGCGGGCAGCACGAGCTCGACGATCTGCCCGCGCGCCGGGCGCACCGCGTCGCTCGCGAGCGGCACCCCCCCCACGAGCGTCGACCAGCTCCCGGCCGCGACGACGACGTGCTCGGCCTCGAGCAGCGCTCCGCCCTCGAGCTCGACGCCGCGCGCGCGACCCTCGGCCGCCGCGACGCGCTTCACGTAGGTGCCGCTCTGGAAGCGCACGCCGGCGCGCTCGGCCGCGACGCGCAGCGCGCGCAAGAGGCGCGGCGGATCGATGCGGCCGTCGCGCGGGAAGTGCAGCCCCGCGACGACGCCCTCTCCGAGCGAGGGCTCCTTCGCGAGCGCGTCGCGCGCGTCGAGCAGCTCGGCCTCGAAGCCCTCGGCGCGCTGCCACGCTGCCGTGCGGGCGAGCTCGTCGGCGCCGCGTTCGTCGTGCGCGACCTGCAGGATGCCGCAGGCTCTGTGCTCGACGTCGATGCCCGTCGCGTCGCGCAGCTCCTCGGCCCAGCGCCCGAAACGCTCACGGCTCGCGATCGAGAGGCTCGCGAAGGGCCCTGGCGCGTGCGACTCGGCTTGAGCGCCGAGCATGCCCGCGGCCGCGCTCGAGGCCTCTGCGCCCGGCACGCTTCGCTCGAGCACGACGACCCGCGCGCCTCGTCGCGCGAGGGCGTAGGCGCTCGCGCAGCCCATCACGCCTCCGCCGACGACGATCACGTCGGCGCCCGGCTCTCGCGTCGGGCTCGGCATCACGGCTCGTCGAGGAACTCGTCGTGCTCGGAGCCCGAGATGAAGAGCGTGCAGCCGCTCGTCGTGCCGATCGCGTCTTGCTCGGTGTCGATCTCGGCGCGGCAGTACTCACCGGCGCGGATCTCGGTCGTACCGATCATCGCCACACCCGAGACGACGAGCAGCTCCTCGCTCGCCGCGTGACGGCGGCGCGGCAGGACCGCGCCGGGCGCGAGGCGCACGAGTGAGGTGCACATGCCCGAGCGCGGCTCGCGGAAGAGCACTTTCACCGTGATGCCTGCGATCACCGCGTGCGGCTGCCAGAGCGCAGAGTCCGGGTGCACGAGCACCACGCCGGGCGAGAGGATCGTGCGCGCGGTTCGATCCGCGGCGGGCGCGGCGGGGCGAGCGCCAGGCGTCGCGCGCGGAGGCACGGGCGACTCGAACGCGCGCGTGGGAGAGCTCGGGCGCCTGGCCTGCGACGCGACGGGTGGCGGCGTGGGGCTGAAGAGCGCCTGCGTCGGGTGCGCCGAGCGACGCTTGCCGTCGGCCACCGGTGGCGCCGCGGGGGTGAAGAGCGCTTGGGTCGGCGAAGCCGAGCGACGCCCGCCGCTGGAGCTCGAGGCGGAGGGGGGGACGGGGGTGAAGAAGGCCTGCGTGGGTGAGCTCGAGCGTTTGCCAGAGAGCGACCCCGGCTGCGACTGCGCCGCGATACGCGGGCTCGACACCGAGGTGCTGAGACCTTCGATCGGAGTGCTCGAGCGCGCTCCTGGCGTCATCGTGGCTTGCGCATGCGCTGCGCCGCGCGCCGATGACGGCGGCTCGTCGAGGGCCGCGCCGAGCGGGTTCGTGTGCCGGCGTGGGCTCGGGTTGCCGAGCACGGCCGGGATGGCCTCGTCGTTCGATCGGTCGTCGCGCTCGACGCTCTCCCCGGGGCGAGCCGTCGAGGGCATCTCGCTCGCGGGGCCGGGGCGCGTCTTCTCGCCGAGGATCTCGTCCACGAGGCTCTGGACCTGCGCCTTCGCGTCCGAGCCCATCATCAGGGTCTCGCGCCGGAACGCCTCCGCTGCGCTCGCGCCCGAGGAGGGGGGCGCGATCGAGCCGAGGCGCGCCGCGCCCGTGGCTGGCTTGAGCGGCTCGGGCTCGACCGAGGGGGTCTCGTCGCTCGGCGGAGGCGGCGAGATCGTCGGCACCGACGAGGGGCGCTCGGCGCGCGCCTCCAAGGCCTCGGGGATGCCCGAGATGGTCGGCCCTCGGTGCGGCGTCGGCCGGCGGGTCTCGTGCTCCGCGCCGAGGGCGTCGGTCGGCGTCGCCCGCGCGGGTGGTTGGCTCGGCGGCTGTTTGCCCGTGAGCCCGAAGGCCTCGGGGATGCCGGCGATCGTCGGGCCGCGGTGGGGCGAGACGCGGCGCGAGGAGCGCGGCGGCTCGAGCGAGTCCGGTGGCACCGAGTCGGGCTCGAGCTCGACGGGCGAGCGCGGGGTCGGCCCCGGATCGGCGAAGGAGTCGTAGCCCATGCGGGTCGCCGCGGGGCTGCTCTTCGGGGCGCCTCTGCGTGCGCGCGCTTCGAGCGGCGGCAGCTCCTCGAAGCCGGCGCGGGGCGGAGGCTTCTTCGATCGATCCTGGGTGCTCGGCGTGGGCCCAGGCTCGCTCTCCTGGGTGGTCGGCTCCGGCTTCGGACCCCCGGCCTTCGACACGAGGTCCATGACGCGCGAGAGCATCTCGCGACGTGCATCGGGCGGGGGCGGGATCGCGGCCCAGCGCGTCGTCACGTTCCTCAAGCGGCGCGCCTCGATGAGCGCTGCGCGCGCCTCGGGGCCACCGCGCGCCGACAACCTCGTGATGAGGTCGTCGAGCACCTTCTCCACTTGCATCCCCCCGGACCCGTGCGTGCTCATGCGCGTGGCTCTGCCCCCTCCACCAACGTCCCACCTGCGCCTCGCCCCGCGCTCCCGTGGTCGTCTCGCACCTTCGCGAGGACGCGCCCCACGCTCAGCACGTTCCACGCGGCGAAGGCACCGAACAGCACGCTCAGCAACAGCGCCCACCGCGAGGCGCGCGGGGAGCTGCCGTCGACGAGCAGCCAAGCGCCCTCGGGTACGTCGACCCCCGTGCGCTCCTTCACGCCGCTCACGAGCTTCGCGTGACGCAGCCCGGCTCGCTCGATCGGCACCAACCTCCCGGCGAAGCTGCTCGGCGGGATGAAGCGTGGCCCCTCGAAGCCCTCGGGCACACGGATCTCCACCCACACGCTCGAGGCGCCGGCGAGCGGCGCGAGGCGGAAGGAGTCTCCTTCGGCCGCGCGTGTGTACTTGATCGCGCCCTGGCTACCCAGGAGCCCAGAGGCTTGCACGTAGCGGTTCGCGAGCGACGGATCGAGCGGCTTGCTCGACAGATCGCCGAGCTCGACCGGCTGCCCCTCCGAGAGCGCGTACGCCGCTTCGCTGCGCAGCGACCACGCGAGCGCGGCCGCCGCGAGCGCCGTGACCAGCATCAGCACGATCGTGAGCGTGCGTTCGCGCTTCGGAGGCGCAGGTAGAGCGAGGAGCTCCGGATCGGGCTCCGACGCACTCCACACCCCCGCCACGCTCGAGCGATCCACCGACACCTGCGGACAGCATAGCGCAGGAGCGGCCCCGCCCGTCCCTCCGACCGCAGTCCGGGCTACGGATGCTCAGTGAGCTGCCTCGCCGTTGATGGAGTGGCAAGAGCTTGCGGGCCCCGGCCGCGCTCACTAGCCTGAGGCCCCATGGCGTCCGGCTCGGCCAAACCGTTGATCTGCGCGGCCTGCGGTTTCAAGAACGCAGCAAACGCGTCGCGCTGTTCGTCGTGCGGAGCCTCGATCGACGCGGCCTCGCCCAAATCGCGGCAGGATCCGCGCGCTCGTCAGCTCCACCAGCAAGGCTTCAACATGCTGTGGTGCGGCATCGCGATCGCCGTGCTCGGCGTGCTCACCGCGGCGCTCATCGTCGGGCTTCCGCTGGTGATCTCCGCTCTCGACTTCGAGGGCTCGAACGGCATGCTGCTGTCGATCCCGGTGTGGTTCCTCGGCGGCTTGCTCGTGGGCATGATCTCCCCCGGGCGCACCTTCGTGGAGCCGGTCGTCGCGTCCGTCTTCGTCGTGATCCCGACGGTGGCGTACCTCGTCTCCTCGCAGACGGTGCGCACGATGCCGCTCTTCATGTACGTGATCATGGGCGCCATCGGCGTCATGTTCACGCTCGTGGGCTCGTACCTGGGTGAGCGCATCCAGATGGGCCCGCCGCCGAAGACGGCGGAGTGACCCTCGACTGCCGCGCTCGCGCCCAGCAGCGCTCGCCGGTGCTCGAGCGGCGTTGCGCTTCACTCGTACTCTCTCTCTCGCTGCTGGGTTCCGCTTGCGGCCCGAGCGACCGACGTACCGAGCGCGACCGCGTGCTCTCGTCGATCGACGAGCTGCGCGCCTCCTCCGCGGCCGACACCTCGCGCCGCGCCGAGCTCGTGCGAGGGCTGCGAGCGCAGACCACCGAGACACCGCTCGCCGCTCGTGCCCGCGACAGCTGCGCGCGCGCATACGACCTGCTCAACGAGGCGAACCTGCTCGAGGCCGCGCTGCGAGAGCAGGTCGGCTCCGGCGAAAAGCTCGACCCGGTAGGGCTCGCCGCGAGGTTCCGCCGCGCCGAGGAGGCCCTCGGCCAGAGCCGCGGCGAGATGGAGCTCTGCGAGCGGGCCTCGACCGAGCTGCGCCTGCGCAAGTAGCCGCCTCTCGGGCGATCCGGCCTCTCCGCGCGGGCGCGGGGCCGTGCTAAGCCTCCGCACCGTATGTTCGACACGATCACGCGCGGCTTCCGCCAGGCCAAGAACCGTCTCGCCGGCCTCACCGAGCTGACGGAACAGAACGTCGACGCCGCGCTCCGCGAGGTGCGGCTGAGCCTGCTCGAGGCCGACGTCGAGATCGGCGTGGTGAAGGCCTTCCTCGCCAAGGTGAAGGAGAAGGCCGTCGGCCAGACGGTGCAGAACCGCGTGAAGGTCGAGGGGCAGACGCAGGCCGTCTCGGCGAGCGACATCTTCGTCAAGATCTGCCACGACGAGCTCATCGATCTGATGAAGCACGAGGGCGATGCCGTCGTGTTCGCGGAGAGCGGCGCGACCGGCATCATGATGGTCGGTCTGCAGGGCTCCGGAAAGACGACGAGCACCGCGAAGCTCGCGCGCTACCTCGAGAAGCAGGGCAAGAAGCCCATGCTCGTGGCGGCCGACATGCAGCGCCCCGCCGCGGTCGAGCAGCTCAAGGTGCTCGGCCAGCAGATCAAGATGCCGGTCTTCAACCTGCCCGGCAAATCCCCCGTCGAGATCTGCGCGGCCGCGCCGGAAGAGGCGAAGAAGCTCGGTCGCGACGTCATCATCTACGACACCGCCGGCCGCCTCGCGATCGACGAGGAGCTCATGCAGGAGCTCGCCGACATCAAGGCGCGCACCAAGCCGCAGAACGTCTACCTCGTGGTCGACGCCATGATCGGCCAAGACGCCGTGAAGACGGCGCGCTCCTTCCACGAGCGCCTCTCGCTGAGCGGCGTCGTGCTCACGAAGCTCGACGGCGACGCACGCGGCGGCGCGGCGCTCAGCATCCGCGAGGTCACGGGCGCGCCGGTGCTCTTCACGGGCCTCGGCGAGACGACCGACAAGTTCGAGGAGTTCCGCCCCGACGGCATGGCCGGCCGCATCCTCGGCATGGGCGACGTCATCGGCCTCATGCAGGACTTCCAGTCGGTCGTCGACGAGAAGAAGGCCGAGCGCGACGCCGAGCGCATGCTCACCGGCGAGTTCACGCTCGAAGACTTCCTCGAGCACGTGAAGATGATCCAGAAGATGGGCTCCTTGAAGGAGCTCGTCGACAAGCTCCCGCTCGGCGGCTTCTTCCCCGGTGGCATGCCGCAGGACGTGAACCTCGACGACAAGGAGCTCGTGCGCATCGAGGCGATGATCCACTCGATGACGGCCTTCGAGCGCAAGGACCCCTACGCGCTGATCCGCGAGCCGGGCCGCGTGGTCCGCATCGCGAAGGGCTCGGGCACCAAACCCGAGCAGGTCAACGAGCTGGTGCAGAAGTTCGTCTTCATGCGCCAGATGATGGGCGCGCTCGGCCAGAACATGGGCGTCATGGGGAAGATCCCCGGGCTCAAGCAGATGGCCATGGCGCGCAACGCCCGCAAGATGATGCAGGGTGGCGGCTTCCCGAGCATGCCCGGCATGGGCGGCGGCATGCCCGGCATGCCCGGCATGCCCGGCATGGGCGGCTTCCCCGGCATGCCCGGCATGGGTGGTTTCCCCGGCATGCCCGGCATGGGTGGCTTCCCCGGCATGCCCGGCATGGATGGCGGCGGCGAATCGCTCACCAAGATGAAGACGCTCTCGCAGGCCGAGAAGAACGCCAAGAAGGCCGCGCGCAAGCGCGAGCGCGACGCACGCAAGAAGAGCCGGCGCTGAGGCCGAGGGCCGTGACGCGCGCGGCTCGAGCGAGCGCGCTGCTCCTCGTCGCCGCCCTGGGGGGTGCGTGCTCGCGAGAGCGGCCCGCGCCCGGTGCCAGCGCGGCGGCGAGCGCCTCGTCGAGCCCGGCGCGCCCGCCCGCGAGGCGCACGCCGCCTTCGCTCGACGTACCGGAGATCGCAGGCGCCGAGCTGCGCTTCGACGGTGTGCTCGACGAAGCCGCGTGGTCGCGCGCAGCGAGGACAGGCGCCTTCGTGCACGCGGGCGACGGCAGCGACGCTTCGGGCCTGCCGGTGGGCGGGAGCGCGCGCCTCTTCTGGGACGAGGCGCACCTCTACGTCGCCTTCGAGGTCCGTGACTCCACGCTGCGCGGTGGATTCCCCGAGGAAGCGATCGATCCGCATCTCTGGGAGCGCGACACGGTCGAGCTCATGATCGACCCCGACGGCGACGGCGACGGGCGCGACTACTACGAGCTGCAGATCGGGCCGCAGGGCCTCGTCTTCGACTCGCGCTTCGACGACTACAACCGCCCGCGTGGTGGGCCGAGCGGGCCCTTCGGCCACCAGGGCTGGTCGTCGAAGGTCGAGCGCGGCGTGAAGCTCGCCGGCACGCTCGACGACGACTCCGACGTGGACGAGGGCTACGTCGTCGAGGCGCGCATCCCTTGGTCGGCCTTCGACAAGGCGCGGCACAGCCCGCCGCGCGCCGGTGATACTTGGCGCATCAACCTCTACGCGATGCAGGACAACGGCGGCGTCGCGTGGTCGCCGATCCTCGGTGAGGGCAACTTCCACCGGGCCTCGCGCTTCGGTCGCGTGCGCTTCGTCTCCGGCGCACGCTGAGCCGCTCGCGCCTGCCGGGCGCGCTCGCTCTGCTTGCAGCGCGCTCCTGGAGGGCGCAGCGTCGCACGCGATGGAACGCATCCGCCTCGGCCTCGAGTGGTTCACGAACCCCGACCACGTGCCCTTCTTCGTCGCGAAGGAGAAGGGCTGGCTCGCCGAGGCGGGCATCGAGCTCGAGCTCGTCGAGCCGAAGGAGCACATGGACGCGGTCACCGAGATCCGCGAGGGGCGCATGGACGTCGCGGTCACCGAGCCCATCCACCTCGTCGCCGATCGCGCGGCGGGCGCGAGCGTCGTCGGCTTCGCGCGCTTCCTGCACACGAACGGCGGCGTCATGTACCGCGAGGGGCGCGGCATCGAGCGCCCGCGCGACATGGCCGGCAAACGCCTCCAGTACCCGGGCGCACCCGGCCCGGGCGGCCCCGCGATCGTGCGCACGATGATCGAGGCCGACGGCGGCGCGAAGGGCGCCGAGCTCGTGCCGGTGAACAACGGCTTCATGCACACCGACGCCCTGCTCGACGACAAGGCCGAGCTCGCGACGCTGGTCTTCTACAACTTCGAGGTCGTCGAGGCGCGCCACCGAGGGGCCGACGTGGGCTTCTTCGCGCTGAAGGACTGGGGCGTGCCCGACTTCTGCCAGCTCATCCTCATCACCTCGACCGAGGCCTTCGAAGCGAAGCGTGGGCTCCTGGCGAAGCTCTGTAGGGTCGTGCAGAGAGGCATCGACTTCATCAAGCAGCGGCCCGAAGAGGCGCGCGCCATCTACGAGCGAGCCACCGGCCAGGCCTCGAGCGAGGGCCTGGGCCGCGCGATCTTCGAGGCCACGGTCCCTTGCTTCACCTACGATTTCGCGATGTCGAGCGACTACTACGCGGCGCTCGAGCGCTGGATGCTCGCCACGGGCCAGATCGCCGCGCTGCCCGAGCGCGGCTACTGGTCCAACGAGCTCGCGCTGGGCTGAGGGCGCGCGCCGGCCGGCGCGCGCTGGGCTGAGAGCGCGCGCCTGCGGGCCGCTCAGCCCACGGCGATGCCGATCTGCTTGCGCAGCTGGGAGGCGCGATCGCCGACGAAGAACACGACGAGATCGTCGAGGTGCGCCTCGAGCTCGTGATCGTTCGTCAGGCGCAGCGCGCGCTCCGCCGAGGCCAGGTCGTTGGCCAGCAAGAGGCCGGCGCGGTTCGCCGTCATGTCGGCCGCCGCCGCCCAGCGCTGCAGGTTGGTGCGGCCGCCCTCCTCCACGAAACGCAGGAAATGGCCGCGCAGGCGATCCTTGTGGGCCGGCTCGAGCAAGGGCTCGATGGCCTTCGCGATCGGCAGCGCGCGCTGCTTCACCGCCGCTGCGAGCGGGAGCTGCGGCTGACCGATCGTGAGCGCGGCGAGGAAGATGTCCTCGAGGTCCGGGATGCTCGGGAAGAGCAGGCGGAGGAAGTGATCCTCGCGGTAGCTCGCCAGGTGCTTGCCAGCGAAGAAGGCGAGCTCGAGCGGGCTGCGGCCCGAGAGCACGCGTTTGCCGAGGCGCGACGCGGGCGGGATGCCCGGCACCATCTCGGCGCTGCCGTCCCACGAGGGGTCGGCGTAGAGCGGCGGCGGGTTCATGCCGAGGATCGACGCCGCCCAGCCGAAGCAGCGCGCGGCCTGCACGGTGCTCGTCTTCGGGTCGAGGCGCCGCTCGGCGTCGAGCTTGGGGAGCGCGTTCTGGTGCCTGAGCGCCGAGACGCGCCCGAGCAGGACGGGGCTCGTGACCACGGCGAAGATCTCACCGGTGAGCAGCTCCTCGTCGGGGTGGAAGAGCTGGCGCTTCCACGCGTCGACGCCGAGCGAGCTCGCTGGTCGCACGAGCCCACCCGGGTCGTGCGCCTCGAGCAGCGCGCGCTCCTCGTCGCTCGCCTGGCCGAGCCAAGAGAGCACGTTGGCCGCTCGCCAAGCGCGATCGACGTCGGCCTCGCGCGTCGCGCGGAAGAGCGCGTGCAGGTGCTCCGCGTTGCGTGGGTCGTGGCGCAGGCGGCGGTAGATGTCCTCCGGGTCGTCGGTGCTCGGCGCGGCCGCGCCCGCGAGATCCGAGAAGTCGACCTCGACGGCGATGTGCGAGCGCGCCTCGTCGAGCTCGGCCTCGAGCTCCCGCACGCGCGCCTCGAGCTGCGCGATCTGCCGGCGCAGCGCCTTCACGTGCGGGTCGGACTCGAGCTGGTGCGGGCGCAGGCTCGTGGCGGGCGCGTCGTCGCGCGCGGGCTCGCGCACGGGCGCCTGGTGGCGCGCGGCCCAGGCGGCGGCGAGCGCCTCTTCGAGCGCGGCGACGCGCTGGCGATCCAGGCCGAGCGAGCTCGCCGCACGATCGAGGCGCTCGCGCTCCTCCTCGGTGATCACACCGTCTTCGAGCGCCTCCGCGAAGAGCTCCTCGTACTGGGCCTCGAACTTGCCGAGCCGGACGTTGCCGGTGATCTCTCCTTGCTCGAACTGCCCGCCGACCGTGAACAGACTCTCTTCCGTCGTCATCGCGCCCTCGGTTCGCTCGTTCCTCGCGGTGTACGCCGGGCGCGCCTGCGGCCGGCCACGAGCGCCACGGTAGCGGAGGCGCTTCGGCGAGGTCGAGGGTCAGCGCTCCCTCGAGGGGTGTGCCGAGCCGCCGCGAAGTTCGCCCCCTCCGGAGCCGGGTGGTACATGTAGGTGCGCGATCGGGGGTCGCTGTAGCTCATGCGCCTTGGCATCGATTTCGGAACCACTCGCACCGTCGTCGCGGTCCACGACCGAGGAAACTACCCGGTCGTCGCCTTCTCGCGCGCCGATGGCGATCTCGTCGACCACTTCCCGACGGTGAGCGCCGAGCTCGAGGGGCAGCTCGTGCACGGGCTCGAGGCCGAGGAGGCCGAGCGTGAGGGCGCGCCTTCGCTGCGCTCGTGGAAGCGGCTGCTCGGCATGCTGCGCCAGGAGGAGCCGATCCGGATCGGCGCGCTGAGCCTGAAGCCCATCGAGCTGGTGACGAGCTTCCTCGTCGCGCTGCGGCGCGCGCTGTTCGAGCGCTCCAACGTGGCCTCGCTGCTCACCGAGCCGCTCGAGTGCGTCGTGAGCGTGCCGGCGAACGCGCACTCGACCCAGCGCTTCGTCACGCTCGACGGCTTCCGCCGCGCGGGCTTCGAGGTGATCGCCGTCATCAACGAGCCGAGCGCCGCAGGCATCGAGTACGCGCACCGCCACGCCTCGACGCTCAACTCGAAGCGCGAGCACGTGATCGTCTACGATCTCGGCGGAGGCACCTTCGACGCCGCGCTCGTGCACGTCGCGGGCAGCGCGCACGACGTCGTGCTCACCGGCGGCGTCTCGCAGCTCGGCGGCGACGACTTCGACGCGCAGCTCTGCGCGATGGCGCTCGAGCGCGCGGGCAAGGCCTTCCCCGACGATCCGCAGCGGCGCAGCGATCTGTTGAGAGAGTGCCGCGCCGCGAAGGAGTCGATCCACGCGAACAGCAAGCGCGTCGTGCTCGACCTCGCGGGCCTCGGCGACGACGCACCCGAGGAGCCGGTCGTGCTCCAGGTGAACGACTTCTACGAGCGCACGAGGCCGCTCGTGCTCGCGACGCTCGACGCGCTCGAGCCCATCGTCTCGGTGCTGCGCGAAGAGGAGGGCGGCGACCTCGCCGGCATCTACATGGTCGGCGGCGCCACGGGCCTGCCCGTCGTGCCGCGTGTCGTGCGCGAGCGCTTCGGCCGCCGCGTGCACCGCTCACCCCAGCCGGCCGCGGCGACGGCGATCGGCTGTGCGATCGCGGCGGCCTCGGGCGAGAGCTCGCCGCTCCTGCTCTCGGAGCGCTTCACGCGCCACTTCGGTGTCTTCCGCGAGGCCGACGTCGGACAGCGCAGCGTCTTCGACGGCATCTTCGAGCTCGGCACGCCGATGCCGCAGCAGGGCGCCGAGCCGGTCGTCGTCACGCGGCGCTACCGCGCGATGCACAACGTCGGGCACTTCCGCTTCGTGGAGTCGGCGCTGCTCGACGCGCGCGGCGACCCCTCGGGTGACATCACGCCGCACGCCGAGATCCTCGTCGCCTTCGACCCCTCGCTCGAGCCGGGCTCGCTCTCGGGTGTGCCCATCGAGCGCCTGCCGGGTGAGGGCCCGATGGTCGAGGAGCGATACGAGGTCGACGCGGCGGGCGTCATCGCGGTGACCATCACCGACCTCGACGCCCATCGCAGCGCGCGATTCGTGCTCTGACCGCGCCCCGCGCGCACGCGACGCTCAGCTGGCCTGGGCCTCGGCCTTCGCCTCGACCGCGCTCGGCCGACGCCGACGCCACCACGTGAGCCAGCCCACGAGCTTCTCGGTCTCGTCGTCGTCGAGGAAGGCGATGTAGCTCAGGATCATCGTGGCCGAGAAGATCGGGATGACCATGGAGAGGTCGATGCCCACGTGGAACGCGACGCCGGAGGCGATGAGCCAGGGCCGGTAGCGCCGCCACCAGATCGCCAGGGGGAAGGCGAGCTCGAAGAGCAGCGTGCCGTAGGCGAGCGCCCACAGGAGCGGCCTCGAGTCGATGTACGTCGGGAACTCGGCGAACACGGGCGAGGCGAGCACCTCACGCAGCGCCATGCCCTTGTACCAGCGCTCGTTGGGGATCTTCGAGACGAAGGCCGCAGCGTAGACGTAGGCGATCTGGAGCTGCACGAGGCGGTTGCCCCACAGCACGGACGGCTCACGCGGGCCGAGCCCGCGCCGCCCACGCCACCAGGCCTCGAGCGAGTAGCGGTGGCCGAGCGGCATGAGCGTCGCGAGCGCGGCGAGGATCATGAAGAGCCGGTCGCCGCTGTTCAGGATGTACGGGTTGCGGAACTGCAGCGAGAGGTGCACGAAGGCGAGCAAGAGGCTCGCCGCGCGGGGGAAGACGCCGAGCAGGAACGCGACCGAGGCGACGCTGATCGCGACGCCGTGCGCCACGAGCACGAGCTCGCTCTGGGGCGCCCACGCGAAGGGGCTCATCCAGATGTAGGCGTCGTTGGCGACGATGCGGAAGGGCACGAGGCCGTCGTCGCCCCAATACCGATGGAGGTTGAGCCAGACGCCCACGCACTGCCAGCAGGCGAGCAGGCCGAAGCCGAGGCGGAAGAGGCCGGCGGTCGCGCCGTTCGAGGGTGCGGCGAAGAACTCGAGCAAGCTGCGCTCGACGCGCTCGGCGCGGCTCACAGGTCGCCTCCTTCACCGGGGACGGGTCTGGACTCGGGCTGTCGCTGCTGGCCCTTGAAGCGCTCCATGAACGCGGGGCGCTTGGGGTTCAGGGGCAAGGGATCACGGCAGCTGCGCGTGAGCAGCGTGAGCTCGGTCGGCTTGCGGGTGACGTTGTTCTCGTCGTCGCGCAGCTCGTGCACGAGCCCGACCGCGCGCACGCGCAGCACCTGCGGCCCAGGCTGCGCGCGAGCTTGTCGGCAGTGGTAGTCGAGGAAGGCGTGGCCGAGCTGCGCGCGGTCGCCGGGCTCACCGAGCTTGCCCTGGATCTTCCGGATCCGGACGTCGCGGATGCGCTCGAAGGCGTCGCGGTCGCCCGCGCGCGTCGTCGAGAGCACCTTCTTCGAGCCGTCTCCCAGCGTCGCCTCGATCACCACGTGGTTGACCGTGGGTGGGCGCGCGAACATGCCCCAGCTGTTCGTCATGCGCAGGCCGTCCGCGTAGAAGCCCACGAGCGGCTTCAAGGCGCGCCGCACCCCGGACACGGAGCCTCCCACGAGCATGGCGACGAGGTGGTAGAGCGTGAACGCCATCGCGAGCACGCGGAGCCACCTGTCGCGGCCGTGCAGCTCCCGCAGGAGCTTCGGGCCGGGCGCGTTCGGCTGCGCGGCGAGCGCTGGGTCGACCGCGGGCTCCTGCGCGAGCACGCTCGTCGACCCGGCCTTCGGCTCCACCGTGTCGACCGACTCCGCTGCGCTGATCGGCGCCGTCGTCGGCGAGCCCGGCGACGACCCCTCTGCCTCCGAGCCGAGCTCGCTGCGCGCGTCGTCCTCTCGCACGGCGGCGCTCTACCATGGGCCACGCACACGCCCAAGGCGCACGGGCCGCAATGTTCGCGCGATCCATGATAGGAACAGACCGAGCTGGGCCCCTCGGTGACCGAAGGTCATGGGCGGACAGCAGGCAAGCGCATGGCTTTCGTCATCTACCCGGGTGATCGTGTCGCCGGCCGCTACCACCTCCTCGAGGAGATCGGTCGTGGCGGGCACGGCACGGTCTACCGCGCGCTCGACGAGCAGCTGAACATACCCGTCGCCGTGAAGGTCTTGAACGGCGAGGTCGCCGACCAAGACCAATACGTGCTCCGGCTCTGGCGCGAAGCGCAGTCGCTCGCCGCGCTGTGGGGCTCGAGCGTCGTGCGCGTGCACGAGTTCGACACCGACCCACGCGGCTTCGTCTACCTGGTCATGGAGCTGCTCCACGGCGAGCCGCTCGACGTGCACCTCATGGAGCTCGAGAGCTTCGGCGATCGCATGAGCCCGGCCTCGGTGATCGCCACGCTCGAGCCCGTCGCGCACGCGCTCGCCACGGCGCACAGCAAGGGCATCATCCACCGCGACCTGAAGCCCGCGAACGTCTTCATCATCGATCCGCACTTCGGCGGCGGCACGCGCCTCATGGACTTCGGCCTCGCGAAGACGGCCGACTTCGAGGAGATCACCGACGCCGGCATGATCGCCGGCTCACCGAGCTACATCGCGCCGGAGATCTGGAACAGCGGCGCCTTCGATCACCGCGCCGATCAGTACTCCTTCGCCGCGGTCGTCTTCCGCGCGCTCGCTGGCAACCCGCCCTTCGTGGCGCACTCCACGCTGCAGCTCTACGAGCTCGCGACGAAGGCGCCTCGACCGAAGCTCACGCACTACCGGCCGGAGCTCGCGCCCGCGGTCGACGCCTGGGTCGCGCGCGCGCTCGCCATCGACGCGGCGGGTCGGCACGCCGACATGCGTGATCTGTGGGGCGAGTTCGTCACGGCGCTCACGCAGAGCGAGACGCCGAGCTTGCGGCGCTACAAGGCGCGCGCGCACTCCTGGTCCTGAGCGCGGCGCGCACCGACGACTACTTCTTCTTCGCGGGCGCGGCCTTCTTCGCAGGCGCGGCCTTCTTGGCAGGCGCGGCCTTCTTGGCAGGCGCGGCCTTCTTGGCAGGCGCGGCCTCGCCGGTGATCGCCGCGAGCACGGCCTCCACGTGGCCGGCCACCTTCACGCCAGGCCAGGCTCGCTCGATGCGGCCATCGGCGCCGACGAGGAAGGTGCTCCGGATCGTGCCGAGCACCTTCTTGCCGTACATCGTCTTCTCGCCGTAGGCGCCGTAGGCCTCGTGCACCTTCAGATCGGCGTCGCTGAGCAGCGTGATGCCCAGCGCGTGATTGTCGCGGAAGCGGCAATGCGCGGCGATCGAGTCCTTGGAGACGCCGAGCACCGTGACCCCGAGCGCGTCGAAGCGCTTCTTCGCCGCGGTGAACTCGATCGCCTCCACGGTGCAGCCAGGCGTGTCGTCCTTCGGGTAGAAGTACACGACCACGCGCCGACCCCGCAGCGAGGCGAGGGACACACGGCCGCCGTCGTCGGAGGGCAGGTCGAAATCGGGGGCTCGATCACCTTCGCGCAGCATCGCGCGAGCGTACCAGGCAACTCGGCGTGCGTCTGGCGCGCACCGAGAGGGTGGCGGGCACGGAGAGGATGCGGCAGCATCGCCCGACCATGGCACCCCCGCGGCCCGGGCCGCGCGCACGACGCCCCTTCGGTTTCACCGGGATCGCCCTCCTCGCGGGCGCGCTCTCGCTGGGCGCGGCGTCGGTCGGCTGCACCCAGCCGGCGGCGAGGCCGACCGAGCGCGCGCCCGACGCCGCGAACGAGCTGCTCGAGGCCTTCCGCGCCGAGCAGCAGCGCCCCGACGATCCTCGCGCCTACCTCGCGCTCGTCGACCGCGCCGTCGGCCGGCCCGACACACCGGGCTCGCTCGCGCTCGCGCTCGCTTCGATCGACGCGCTCGTCGGCACCGGGCCGAGCAAACCCTGGCGCCTGAGCTCGCCCATCGCGATGCGCTCACGCGAGGCCTACCAGCGCACCGTGCTCAGGCTGCGCGAGGCCTGGGAGGCGCTCGAAGGGTCGAGCGCCGAGCTCGCGCCGCTCCTTCGCATCGAGCTCGCGCGCGCGCTGCACCTGCTCGCGATGCACGGCGGCGAGGCGCGCGGCGCCGGCACGTGGATCGAGCGCCGAGGCTGCGTGCCGGCCGCGACCGTGGTGGGGCCGCTCGACCGCACGCCGCTCGCCTCGCTCGCCGAGCCGCCCAAGCTCGCGAGCGAAGGCGAGCTCGGCTTCGATCCCAGCTGGGGCGCGGGCCCCTTCGCGCGCGCCACGCTCGCCTCCGTGCACACCGACGCCTGCGAGGTCCCGCTGCGTCGCGCGTCGCGCTACTCGGGCACGCGCGAGGTCGTCGTCGACGTCGAGGTGCCGACCGAGCAGCGCGTCTCGCTGCGCGTCGTGAGCCAGGCCGCGATGGTCGCGTACCTCGGCGGCGTGAAGCTCGTCGAGCGCGGTGTGGAGCTCGGCGCCCAGCCCGCAGCGTCGCGCGCCGTCGCGACCATGCCCGCCGGCATCACGCGCCTCGTCGTGAAGGTGGCCGATCGCGGAGACGCGGGTGGGCTCGAGATCGATCTGCTCGGCGAAGACGGCCTCCCGCTGCGCACGCGCGCGCCGGGCGCGAGCGACACGGCCCAGGCGAAGCCTTCTGCGCATCGCCACGTCGAGCTCGGGCTCGTCGGTGACTCGAGCGACGCGACGCTCGTGCTCGCCGCCTCCGCCTTGCTCGCCGACGGCCGGCCGCGCGCGGCCGAGCACCTGCTCGAGGCCGCGCTCTCTGCGCGACGCGAGGGGCGCGACGCGGCCGTGCACCTGCTCTACATCCGCGCGATCGAGGCGGCCGACGACATGGGCGGCTCGCGCAGGCTCGAGCGCATCCAAGGCGCCGCCCTGGCCGCGCGCAGCGAGCTCGCGAGCTCGTGGGAGCTGCGCATCGTCGAGGCCGAGCTGGCGCAGCGCAAGCAAGGCTACGGCGAGGGCAGCTTCGCCGCGCTCGAGAAGCTCGGCGTCGCGTCGATGGACGCCGATCTGGCCCCGCTCTCGACGCTGGAGCTCGCCGCCGTGGCCGAGCTCGCGCACCAGGTCGGCCTCGTCGAGCTCGCGGAGCGTGCTTACGGCACGCTCGAGGCGCGCGCGGTCGGCGCGCCCATGCTGGCGCCCCTCGACGCCTCGCTGCACGCGCGCGTGGGTCGTGAAGCCGTGCGCGCCGCCTGCGACTCGGGCCTGCCGCGCGACACGCCGCGCTGCGCGATCGCGAAGATGCAGCTCGGCGACAGGCGCGGCGCGCTGCTCGAGGTCGAGCGGCTGCGTGGTTTGAGGCGCGCGCCCAGCTCGCTCTCGGGGCTCGAGCTCAGCCTGCGCATCGCTCAGGGCGACGACGAAGGCGCGCTCGCCACGTACCACGCGATGCTGCCCGCCGAGCGCTCCCTGCTGTCGATCCTGCCCGTGCTCGCGCGCACCGGCGACCGCGCCGCGGCGCGGGCCCACGCGCTGCGCGAGGCCGCCGTCGCTCCGGACGGTCCCGTCGCGCTCTCGAGGCTCGCGGCTTCGCTCGGCGAGGCCTCCACCTCGGCCGTCGACTTCGAGCGGCGCGGGCGTGAGCTCGTCGCCGCCGATCGTGTCTCTCCCGTGCTGCCCGGCGCGGCGACGGCCGTGCTGCGCCACGTCGAGCACTACGGCCTCGACGACAGCGGCCTCCTCCGGGTGCTGGTCTACGATCTGCGGAGGGTGGCCGGCACCACCGACGTCGACCAAGGCATCTTCGTCGAGCAGCCCTCGGTCGAGGCCTCGGGGGGCTTCGTGCCGCTGCGGCGCCGCGTGCACAAACGCGACGGCCGCGTGCTCGAGCCCGAGGCCGCGCAGATGGCGCTGCAGGGTGGCTCCGAGCTCTCGCAGCTCGAGCAGGGCGACTACGTGGAGACCTACCTCGAGGGCTGGTTCGTGCCGAGCGACGGCGGGGAGCTCACGGTCGACACCCCCGATCTCCTGCCCGAGCGCACGAGCGTGCACGACGCCGAGATCGTCGTGCGCCACCCGGAGCAGCTGCCGCTCACCTGGTGGAGCCACAAGCAGCTCGGCGCACCGACGACGAGGGTCGAAGGCGGCCACCGCTTCACGAGCTACAGGCTGCGGCCCACGACCGCGCGCCGCATCGAAGACGGTCTGCCGCCGATCGAGCGTGGCGTGCGCCTCAGCTTCGGCACGCAGCGCTGGGAGCAGATCGGTCGCGGGATCGGCGAAGCCGTGCGCGGCAACGCCGACGCCGACCCGGCCGTGGCGCGCTTCGTCGCAGAGGCGCTCGCCGGCAGCGAAGACGCGAGCCCCGAGGAGAAGATCGCCAAGATCGTTCGAGAGACCGGGCGGGTCGTGAAGGTCGCCTCGGGCGGGGAGCTCAGCGACTTCGCGGGCGCCTACGGCGGAGGCAGCGGCCCCATCGCGCGCGCGATCCTCGAGGACGGGCAGGGGAGCCGCGCGTGGATCGTGTACCGCGCGCTTCGCGAGCTCGGCATGCGCGCCGACATCGCCGTGGCGGAGACCTCACCCTTCTCGACGGTCGCGAACATCCCGCCACGGCCCGGGCGCTTCCGTCACCCGCTCGTCGTCGCGCGCCTCGCTTCGGGAGATGTGTGGATCGACGCCGACGTCGAGGGCCCGCCACTGCCGCCGGGCCGGATCAGCCCCGAGCTGCGAGGCCTCTCGGCGATCCTCCCCACGGGCGAGATCGTTGCGGTGCCAACGACCTCGGAGGAGGCCTACGACGACGTGAAGATCGACCTCGCGCTCGACGCCTCCGGCACCGGGCGCGGAACGATCCAGCTCGTCTTGCGGGGCCGCCCCGCGCAGTCGCTCGCGGAGGCCTTCAACCACGTCGTCGGCGCCGACCGCGCCGAGATGCTCCGCAGCGTGGTGCAGGGCTGGCTGCCGGCGGCGGGCGTCGACGAGGTCGAGCTCGCCAGCGAGGAGGGCGCCTGGGAGGTCGTCGTGCGCGCCTCGGTGACGATCCCCGGCATGTGCACGCCCATCGCACGCGATCAGAAGCTCTGCGCGCTCTCGGGCTTCGAGCCGGTGCACAGCGACGGCAGCGCGGGCACGCTCGCGCAGTGGTACGCGACGCGTGGCGCGCGCGAGAGCAACCTGCAGATCGACACGCCGCTCAGCTACCGCGTCGAGCGCAGGCTGCGTCTGCCGCCCGGGGCCACGGTCGTGTCGCTGCCCGAGCCGCACACGACGAGCTCGCCCAGGCTCTCCGCCTCGCGCAAGGTCGCGCCCGGCCCCACCGAAGGCGGCGCGCCGACGCTCGTGGAAGAGGTCGCGCTCAGCCTGCCCTCGGGCACGATCAGCGCCGAGGCCTACGGAGGCTTCGTCGAGGCCGTGCAGTCGGTCGACGCCGCCTTCCTCTCCGGTGTGCGCCTGAGGCTCGCGCCCTGAGCTCGATGCGGAGCTTCGAAGAAGACGTCGCGCTCGCGCCGCACACGACCCTGGGGGTCGGTGGGCCGGCGCGCTACTTCGTGCGCTGCGAGAGCGAAGCGGAGCTCTCCGAGGCGCTCGCCTTCGCGAGGGCGCGCGCGCTGCCCGTGCTCGCGCTCGGCGGCGGCTCGAACCTGCTCGTGGCGGATCGCGGCTACGACGGCGTCGTGATCCGCGTCGCGCTGCGAGGCGTGGAGCGGAGCGGCGACCCAGAGCGCACGCTGCTGCACGTGGCGGCTGGCGAGCCCTGGGACGCGCTCGTCGAGCGCAGCGTCGCCTGGGGTCTCGCGGGCCTCGAGTGCCTCTCGGGCATCCCGGGCGACGTCGGCTCCACGCCGATCCAGAACGTCGGCGCCTACGGGCAGGAGGTCGCCGACACGATCGCCTACGTCGACGCCATCGATCGCGCTTCGCTCGAGCCGCGCCGCTTCGAGAGCGCCGAGTGCCGCTTCGCCTACCGCGACAGCGCCTTCAAGCACGAGCTGCGCGGGCGCTACCTCATCACCGCCGTGGGCTTCGCGCTCGCGGGCGGCGCGCCGACGATCGCCTACCCGGAGCTCGTACGCGCGCTCGCGAACGAAGAGGCGCCCTCGCTACGGCTCGTGCGCGACACGGTCGTGCGCCTCCGCCGGAGCAAGTCGATGGTGCTCGACCCCAGCGACGAGAACCACCGCAGCGCGGGCTCCTTCTTCACGAACCCGATCCTCGACGAGGCCACCGTCGAGTGCGTGCGCGCGCAGGTCGATCTCGAGGGTGTGTTGCGCGAGGGCGAGAGCATGCCGACCTTCAGGGCTGGCGAGGGGCGGCTCAAGCTCTCCGCCGCCTGGCTCATCGAGCGCGCAGGCTTCAGCAAGGGCAGCTCGCGCGGCCCGGTCGGCATCTCCACGCGCCACTCGCTCGCGCTCGTGAACCGCGGGGGCGCGAGCGCGCAGCAGATCGTCGACTTCGCGCGCTGGGTCCGCGACGGCGTCGAGCGTCGCTTCGGCGTGAGGCTCGTGCCCGAGCCAGAGCTCGTCGGCTTCACGGCCGACGAGCTCGGCGATCTGCTCGGCCCCGCTCGACAGTCCACGGGCGCAGCGAGCCCCGAGACGAAGACGCGCCCGCGCTCGTGACCGAGCCGGGCGCGCCTCTGCGTGCTCGCGTGCGAACTACTTGATCGTGACGGTCTTCGACACCGTGACCGGGCTGCCCGTGAAGGGCGGCACCGAGAGGCCGCGGAAGGAGCCCGCGATGCAGCTGCCGACCGAGGTGCCCGCGAAGGGCGGGCCGACCGTGGCCTGCGTGGCCTTGCCGCTCGGCGAGAAGGTGACCTGCACCTTGGCGCTGCCCTTCGGGCCGTCGGGTTTGCCGCAGCCCTTGGCGCCACCCGCGGCCGCGCCGAGCTGTGCGGAGGCGGCGCCGCGATCGAAGGGACGATCACCACCCGCCGCGGTGGCGGCCGGCTCCTCCTTCTTCGGCTCCTCCTTCTTGGGCTCCGTCTTCGCCGGCTCGGTCGTCTTCGTCGTACCGGTCGTGCCCGTGCCCGCCAGCGCCTTCGTATCGCCGGTCGCGGTCTTGGTGTCGCCGCTCGCCGTCTTCGTCGTGCCGGCGCTCTTCTCGTCGCCAGCCTTTTCGTCGCCGGCCTTCTCGTCACCGGCCTTCTCGTCGCCAGCCTTCTCGTCGCCGGCTTTCGCGGCGTCGGCGGTCGAGGTCGACGCTGCCAAGGCATCGGCAGTCTTCGCCGGCGTGGTCTCGACGGACTTCGGCGCGGCCGTCTCGGCCGCCTTCGCCGAGGCGTCGGCCTTGGCGTCGTCGCCGCCACCGCGCAGGGCGAAGAAGCCCACGAGGCCGACGAGCAGGGCGCCGCCCACGGCCGCGCCGATGATCGGCGCCGCGCTGCGCTTGGCCGGAGGCTGGGCGTACATCATCGGCGCAGCGCCCATCGCCGCGCCACCCATGCTCGCTGGCGGAGCCATGCTCGGCGGAGGCGGAGGCGGCTCGATCACGGGCGCGAGCAGCGGAGGCGGCGCGAGCATCGGCGCCGCGCCGACGCTGCCCATGCTGAGGATGTCGTCGACGCGATCGTTCGAACCGCCGAAGGCGCCACCCTTCGACGAAGGCGCCTTCTTCGGTGCCCCCGTGCTCGCGCTCGCTTCGGCCGCGACGAGGTCCTTCAGGGAGAAGAGCACGCTCGTCTCGTTGCGCTCACCGACGTGCTGCGGGACGCTGCTCGCGGCGGCCACGCCGGCTCCGCCGCCCCCACCGAAGAGGTCGCCTCCGGCCGGTCGCGCGGCCGCCTTGCGGGCCGCCGTAGGCGCGGCAGCCGCGAGCGGTGCTGCTGCGACCGGTGCTGCTGCGGCCATCGGTGCGACCGCGGTGGCCTCCTGACCTCCGTAGGCGGCTGCACCCACGGCTGCGCCCACGGCCGCGCCCGCAGCTGCGTAGCCCACGTCGGCTGCCGGGGCAGCGGCGGGCGCTCCGCCCTGCACGAGCGCCATGATCTCCGGAACCTGCGTGAGCGGGATCCAGTCGCCCATGCCCTCGCGCCAGACGAAGGTCTCCGCGCCGAGCCCGCCGCGGGCGTACTCCTCGGCGATCTGCGCCGTGGTCATCGTGCGCTGGTCGTCGTCGGTGACGCTGACCGTCCACTCGTTCGGGTCGGGCCCGGCGCCCATGCCCGCCGCGAAGGGGCTCTGATCGAGCAGCTTGGTCGCCGCTTGATCGTCGAAGCCGGCCGCGTCGGCGGCCATGCCCCCACCCGCCTGGAGCTGCGCGAGCACGGCGGGGTCGTTGCCGTTGACGACGATCGTCGAACCGCACTTCTTGCACTTGATCTTGATGACCTTACCGAGGACTTTGTCGTCGGCGATCGTGTACTTGGCGGCGCAAGACTGACACGAGATCTTCATCCGTTCGCTCCCGCTGAGGGGTGGAGCCCGCACTCTCGGGCCGTGCCTTCTGGGCACGTGCCTCGGCCGCATGCACCTTCCTGGCGGTGCTCGAACCCCCAGGGTTCAGTTCGGGCGAGTCGGAGCGGTCGTCTCAAGGTGGTCGATCATAGCGAAGCGCGTCCGAAACGATCAAGCAAGGGCACAGGATTCGCCCCTGACTGGGTGTACAGGCAGCGCAGCCTCTCGCGCGCGCGAGCTCGCGGATGCGCTCGTCGCCCTCGCCGCACCTCGCCTGCTACGGTCGGCTTCGAGTGAACCGCCGAGCCGCACGCCGCGCCTGGGTCGACGTCTGCGCGTGGATCGCGTCGTGCAGCGTCTTCACCCTCGTCGCGAGCGCGTCGGCCGAGGAGCGACCCACCCTGAGTGGCTCGTGGAGCGCCTCGTCGATGCGCGAGGTGTGGACGACCTCGAGCTGGGGCGAGGCCTGCGGTCCGAAGCCCACCGGCGCGGGCGCGCCCGGCGGCATGGTGACGATCGTGCAGCAGGGCGGAGAGCTCAGCATCTCGGGCGCGGGCCGCAGCTGGAGCACGACGCAGTGCTGGGAGGCCTTGCCCGGGCTGCGCCGCGTGAGCCACTCGGGTGGGCAGCGAGGCTGGGCCTCGCGCTGCGCGAGCGCGCCGGGCGACCCGCGCCGCGCCACGATCGACACGATCACCTCGGCCACGGACGACACGATCGTCTTCCAGGAGACAGGGGTCTACGAGTTCAGCATCGCCGACACGAGCTGCCGCGCGAGCGTCGGGCGCTCGCGCAGCTACAAGCT
This sequence comes from uncultured Polyangiaceae bacterium, assembly GCA_938004785.1. Classification (GTDB taxonomy): domain Bacteria; phylum Myxococcota_A; class Polyangia; order Polyangiales; family Polyangiaceae; genus CALKVW01. The sequence goes on along the minus strand of CALKVW010000211.1, from coordinate 100,097 downwards.
GGTGCAGCGGGCGGGCGAAGCGCCGGCCGCGCCCAGCGCGAGCGCGTCGGCCGCGCCGAGCGCCGCACCGAGCGCGAGCGCCCCTCCAGCAACCGCAGCGAGCGCCACACCCTTCGCCGCGCCGCGTTGCGCGCAGCCGGGGGCGCCCGTCCGCCTCGAGGTCCGGCCGGTGGAGAAGCTCCTGCGTCCGGGCGAGGAGTTCAGCTTCGGCGTCGTGGCGCGCGACGCCTCGGGCTGCGCCACGCCCGTCGATCCCTCGCTGCGCCTACCGCCCGAAGCGGAGTCGCGTGGCGTCTCGGCGAGCGGGCTGCGCGTCGTCGTCTCGCCTTCGGCGAGCGAGGGCGCGCTGCCGATCGTGGTCGAGGCCGCCGGCCGCAGCGTCAGCGTGCGCGTCGAGGTCGTGAAGTCCGAGCGCTACGCGGAGCTCGTCGCCGAGCGCGGGCTGAGCGAGGCGGGCGAAGACGATCGCGTGGCCGTCGCCACCATCGAGGCCAGCCTCGGCGGCGGCGCCACCCGCGCCGAGGACGCCGCGCGGCAGCGCAAGCTGACCTTCGTGCTCGTGGTGGCCGCGCTCGCGCTGCCCATCGCGCTCGCGGGGCTCGTGCGTTTCCTGCGCTCGAGGCGGCGCCCCGAGCCCGAACCGGGGCCTCCGAGCACGCGCGCGGAGCTCGCGTCGAACGTCGAGCTCTTCGAGGCGCCGAGCTCGCTCCGGGCGATGGAATGCGGTCGTTGCGGGCGCATTTATCCGCCGAGCGCCGCCGGCTTCTGCGAGGACGACGGCTCGCCGCTGCGCCCGATGGCGCGTCCGGGCGGCGCGAGCGGCGCCAGCTCGCGCGATGGCGACGCGGCGCCGGCGTCGCTCAGGCCGGCCTCCACCCGCGCTCCCGGCGCGGCGCTCATCTGCCCGAGCTGCGGGAAGCGATACGCGGACGGCGCTGCCTTCTGCGGCGAAGATGGCTCGCGGCTCGCGCCGATGCACTGAGCTCTCGCGGAAGGCGCATATTTGACGACAGCGACGCGCACGTGTACCCCGCGAGACCAGGAGCGGAGGCCCAAGCATCCATGTCTCGTTCGACACGCAAGCGCATCACCTCGTCCCCGGTTGCGGCTGCACTGATGCTCGGCTCGATGGCCTTGCTCGCTGCACCCGGCGAGGCGCGGGCACAAGACGTCCCGCTCAACGGTGGCAACCCGGGCGGAGCCGACACGCACCTCTTCCGCGCGGCGGTCGACTCGAAGGGCTTCTTCTCGATCAACGGCTCCGACATCGTCGGCGCGAACGACGTGAGCTTCGGCCTGGTGCTCGACTACGGCTACGGCCTCATGCCGGTCGCGAACGCCGACGCCACGCCGCCTCCCCACGGCCGCGGCGGTTACCTGCTCGACCACTCCTTCCAGGGCACGCTGCAGTTCAACTACGGCATCGCCAACATGCTGGTGCTCGGCATCAGCGCGCCCGTGGTGCTCGCGGGCCACGACACGCTCGACGACATCGGACCGACCGGCGCCACCTACACCTCGCGCAGCGCCTTCGCGCAGAACCTCTCGAACATCGCGCTGCACGCGAAGCTCCGCCTCATCCGTCCCGACGACGGCCCCTCGGTCGGCCTCGCGGCGATCGTGCAGGGTGGCGTCGAGGTCGGCGGCGCCGACGACCTCATCTCCGAGCCGGGCGGCTTCATCTGGCCGCAGGCCGCCTTCGAGGCGCGCATCGGCAAACGCGGCATCTGGCGCATCGGCGCCAACGCCGGTTTCCGCGCGCACTTCGGCGACAACGCCCAGTTCGGCCTCAGCGCCGCGGGTGTGCCGCAGCTCGAGAACGGCGTCTTCGAGTACGGCCAGCTCGTGACCACGGGCGTCGGCACCAGCCTGCGCGTGCTCGAGCCGCTCGACCTCGTGGCGGAGACCTACCAGTCGATCCTCGTCACCGGTGACAGCGACTCCAAGCAGAAGATCAGCAGCGAGGTCATCGGCGGCATCAAGCTCTTCCTCGACGGCAAGAGCTTCCTCATGCTCGGCGGCGGCGCGGGCTACCTGCCCGGCTTCCAGAGCGCGACCGCGCGCGGCGTCGTCGGCTTCGTCTTCGAGCCCTCGATCGGCGATCGCGATGGCGACGGCATCAAGGACGACGAGGACGACTGCCCGGATCAGCCCGAGGACTTCGACGGCTTCCAGGACACGCGCGCCGACTCGCCGCCCGGCCAGTACGGCTGCCCCGACCCGGACAACGACGGCGACGGCATCCTCGACGTCGACGACGCCTGCCCGAACAACCCCGAGGACATGGACGGCGACGAGGACCAGGACGGCTGCCCCGAGAGCAGCGACGGCGATCGCGACGGCGACGGCATCCTCGACTCGCGCGACAAGTGCCCCGACGACCCCGAAGACAAGGACGGCTTCGAGGACAAGGACGGCTGCCCGGATCCGGACAACGACAAGGACGGCATCCCCGACGTGAAGGACGCCTGCCCGAACGATCCGGAGGACTTCGACGGCGACGAGGACGAGGACGGCTGCCCCGAGCCGGACAAGCCGAAGAAGGTGATCATCTCGGAGAACGAGATCCTGATCCTCGAGAAGGTGCAGTTCGCCACCGGCAGCGCGAAGATCCTGCCCGAGAGCTTCGGCATCATCGAAGCGGTCGCGCAGACGCTGAAGGAGAACGGCCAGTTCACCCTCATCGAGGTGCAGGGCCACGCCGACCAGCGCGCCGGCGAGGCCTACAACCTCAACCTCACCAAGCAGCGCGCCGCGAGCGTCGTGAAGGCCCTCGAGGAGCGTGGCATCGCCAAGAGCCGCATCCGCTCGCAGGGCTACGGCTTCTATTGCCCGCTCGATCCGGCGCAGACGCCCGAGGCCTGGGAGAAGAACCGCCGCGTCGAGTTCAAGATCGTGCGCACCCAGGACGGCCCCACGGGCGTGGAGCTCGGCTGCGAGGCCGCCGCCGCGAAGGGTGTGAAGCCGCTGCCGCCCTGAGCCCAGGTCGCTGCCTCACCGCAGCGAGACGAAGCGCCGCGCTGGCTCGGGCCACGCGGCGCTTCGGCGTTGCTGGCCCGGCCGCGCGCTCGGCGCAGCGCGGCTGCTCTGCCTCAGGGCAGGGCGCCGCCGACGGCGACGATATCGTCGATCCACGCGGCGTCGGAGCCCGAGCTCCCGGTGAAGTCTTTCGTGTAGCGCCACTCGAAGACGTGGGTGCCCGCGCTGACCGGGTAGATCTGCGCGGTGAAGCTCGTCGCGGTGGTACCGGACCACTGCGCCTGCTGCACGTCGTCGATGAAGAAGCGCAGAAGATCGAAGTTGTTCTCGCTCGAGACGCGCTGGAAGAAGCGGATCTCGCCGGCTTCGGCGAAGACGAGCGTGAGCTGCATGCCGCTCGTCTGGTTGCCCGTGATGGCGCCGCTCTGCGCCGAGAAGGCGCCCGCGTGCACGACCGTGCCCTGGGTCGTCCACGGCAGGTTGCCCGTCTGCACGAAGGCCGCAGGCATGCCACCCTCGAAGTTGGTCGTGTAGCCGAGCACGCAGCCCGTATCGTCGAAGCTGCAATCGGCGCCGCACGCCAGCGTTCCACCAGGCAGGTAGCCCCGCGACTCGCAGCTCGCGCCGCCGAGCGCGCTGCCGTCGCAGTCCTCGGGTGGGTCGATTTCGCCGTTGCCACAGAGCTCGAGGGCGCAGGCGCTCGTGTCGAAGGTGCAGCTGGGGCTACAGGCGAGCGTGCCCTCGTCGAAGCCCTGCGTCCTGCAGGTGGCCTGGCCGAGGTCCGCGCCCTCGCAGTCCTCGCCGCCCTCGATGACACCGTCGCCGCAGATCGCGCCGCCGCCCGCGCCGCCTGCGCCGCCGCCACCGGTGGCCGCCTCGCCGCCTGCGCCGGCGGTCCCCCGGAGGTCGAGAAAGCAGCCCGTCAGCACGCAGCAGCCGAGCGCGACCAGGCGAGACGTGGCGCCGAGACTTGGAGACATCGCCAGCGATGCTACAGCGCGCCGAGCTTGCGCTGTACGCTCTCGCGCATGCTCCGCCGTCTACAGCGCGCTCTCCACCTCCACGCCGCGGCGGCGCTCGTCGCGCTCTCTGCCTCCGGCTGCCCCAACACCGACGCCGCGGTCTTCGTCGACGCCGAGATCCCCGCCGGTTCGGTTGCGATCGAGCCCCAGACGCTCGGCGTCGCGCTGTCGGGCGGCTTCACGCTCTCGCTGCACCTCTCTGCGCGCGCGAGCGGTCCTTCCGAGGTGAGCTACGGGAGCTTCTCCTTGATGAACGCCGACCAGAGCGAGACGCTCATCGCGTCGTTGCCGCTCTCGGCGAGCGTCGCGGCGCCGGTCGACGTCGACCCCGACACGACGGTCACCGTCGAGCTCTCGATCGACATGGGCGCGGATCTGCTCGACGCGGCGCTCGTCGACCGCATCTGTGCAGGCTCGGTGGTGTTCTCGGGCGTGGTCGACGACTCCCTCCGAGGCGGCTCGACCACGGCCGTGTCGTCGCCGATCGTGCCGTCGGGCTGCCCCTGAGCGTCGCGCGCGTGGCGCGAGGAGCGTGTGTGTCGCGCCGCGCCTCGCTTTGACCGCACCGGTCGCGCTCGCTAGCCTGCTCGGCGTGGGCATGAACAACCCGGGTGGCTGGGGTCCTCCCCCTGGCGGAGGCGGAGGCGGCTGGCAGCAGCCCGGTGGTGGCGGCTGGCAGCAGCCTCCGGGCGGCGCGCCCGGCGGCTGGGCGCCTCCACCGGCGGGCACCGGGCCCGGCGGCCAGCCCGGCTGGGGCGGCGGCTACGGCGGTCCCCCCGCGCCGCCGCCGGGCTACGGACCCGGCGCGAGCGGGAGCGCCAGCGGCACCGCGGTCGCGGCGCTGGTCATGGCGATCGCGTCGTGGGTCATGTGCGGCTGCTTCACGAGCTTGCCGGCGCTCTTCCTGGCGCGCGGCGAGATCAGCGCGCATTCGCGCGGCGAGGCCAACGAAGCGACGCGCAGCATGGCCCAGGCGGCGTTCTGGGTCTCCGCGATCAACGTCGGTCTGAGCGTGATCGTGGTCATGATCTACGTCGTCATGATCGTGGTCGGTGTCTCGATGGGGGCCTTCGCGCCCTGAGCGGAGGCCCGAGCCGAAGCTGCGCTCGCGGGCCTCAGTCGCGCTTCTCGTAGCGCTCGAGCCTTCGGTCGATCGCGAAGACGCGCACCGAGCTCTGGGCGAGGCGCTCGGCTTCGCCCCGCTTCGGGCGGAAGCCTTCGGTCTGTGGGATGAGCTCGATCTGTGCGACGCGCACGGGGCGCGCGTACGGCTCGAGCTCGGCGAGCGCGCGGCTCAGACGCTCGGCGCCGACGAGCTCGCGCGAGCTCACCGCGGCCGCGATCACCCGCTCCTCACCTTGCTCTTCGGCCCAGGCCACGGCGCCCTCGACCTCCGGCAGGCCGTAGAGCGCCTCTTCGACCGCGCGCGTCGACACCGGACCGCCACGCGTCGCCACGAAGCCCGAGAGCGCGTCGACGTACCAGTGATCGCCGTCGCGATCCTGGCGCACCACGTCGCGAGAGACGTACCAGCGATCGCGCTCGCCGAAGGCGCCGACGATCACGTGGCTGTCGAAGGCGCCCTCCTCGTGTGCGTCGAGGCGCGCCGCGAGCAGCCCGGCGTCGCCTGGCAAGGCGCGCACGAGGTGACCGTCGACGTCGCGCAGGAGCGCGCCCGTCGCGAGATCGCACTTCACGACCGCGATCTCGGTGCTGCCGGGCAAGATGCGCCCGAGCGCGCCGGGCTTCTCGCCCGAGGCGTTCGCGAGGATCACGCGCTGCGACGTCGAGGCGTAGAACTCCATGACGCCCACGCCGAAGCGCTCGCGCAGCCGCTCTGCGAGCTCGGCGCGCATGCCGCTGCCCGCGAAGAGCCGCACCGGGAGCGCGCGATCGCCGCGCCCGGGCCGCTCGTGGAGGAGCGGACGCAGCATCTCTCCGGCGTAGAACACGACCGAGGCGCCGTAGCGCCGCACCTCGGCGTGGAAGCTCTTCACCGAGAAGGGCGAGCCCAGCGCGAGGCGCGCGCTGCCCGCGAGCGCGGCGCCGACGCTCACGAGGATGCCGGCCGGGTGGTGCAGCGGGATGCAGCAGTAGACCGTGTCGTCGGGCGTGAGCGTGCAGGCCGCCGCGGCGCCGAGCGCCGAGAGCGCCCAGCGGTGGTGCGTGACGGGCGCCGCGCGCAGCTCGCCCGCTTCGCTCGGGCGCAGGAGCACGAGGCCGAGATCGCGCGCACAGCCGCCGTCGAGCACGAGCTCGCGAGGCAGCTCGACGAGCGCGGGATCGATCGCCTCGAGATCGACGAGCCCAGGGCCCAGATCACGCGCGCCGCCGCCGCCGCCGAGCACCAGCACCTCGCCGTCGAACCAAGACCTCACCGCCGCTGCGTTGGACGGATCGCTCGCGACGACGCGGATGCCCTCGAGCTCGAAGGCGCGCGCGAGCGCGCTGGGCTCGGCGTCGGGCGGCGCGATCACCGGCACCGCGCCGAGGCGCACGAGCGCCGTGACCATCGACAGCAGGCTCGGTCGCGAAGCCATCACGACGCCCACGCGATCGCGTGGCTCGACGCGGCTCGCCCAGAGCCCACGCACGACGTTGCTCACTCGCTGATCGGCCTCGCGGTAGGTGAAGGCGCGCCCCTGCCACAAGAAGAAGGTCGCGTCGGGCGCCTCGCGCGCGCGCGTCGCGAGCCACCTGCCGGCGTTCACCAGCGTGTCCGGCGTCATGCGCGACAGCTCGCGCAGGCGCGGCTCCTGGTAACGCACGCCGTCGAGCGCGTCGCCCGCGCTGGCGGTCACGTCGCCGAGGCGCTGCCACGCGGCCTTCACCGAGTCGGCGATCGCGTCGACGAAGAGCTCCACGTTCACGTCGACGTCGAAGCCCGCGCCCTCGGGCTCGTCGTCGTGATCGTCGCTGCGCGCCGCGCGCTCGGGCGTGCGCAAGAGCTCCGGCAAGGGCCCGCGGCCCTCGTGGTGCAAACACCACGCGGCGACCGTCGGCCAGGTGATCGTGCTCGCGCGCGAGCCCACGACGATGCCGAAGTGCCCGGCCTTCACGGTCGCGAAGCTCACCTGCGCCTCGGGCGCGGCCCGCGTGATCGCGCGCACGGCGGCGGGGCGCGCGAGCTCGTCGCTCGAGCCCATGAAGGCGAGGATCGGGCAGGTGATGTCGGCGAGCGTGACGGTGCGGCCGTCGATCACGAAGCCGCCCGAGAGCATGCGGTTGTGCACGATGAACTCGTCGACGAAGCTGCGCAGCGCAGGGCCCGGCCAGGCCACGAAGCCCTCGCCGCCGAGGAAGCGCCTGCGCGCCTCGCGGCGCACGAGCGCGCGGCGATCGTGGAGCTTCTGCACGAACTCGATGCGCTGCTCGATCTCCTTGCGCGTGCTGAGCAGCTTGAAGCCCGTGCTCGTGAGCGCGCCAGGCAAGGCCTCGAGCTGATCGACGACGGCGGTGACCGCCGGTTCGACGAGGCGCACGAGCGTCGCGGCCGCCTCGGCGTGGATCGCGGGCACGTTCTTGTGGATGTCGACCGGGCTGCCGAAGGTGATGAGGCTCTGGATGCCCTCGGAGCGCAGGTAGGCCGCGGCCTGGTAGGCGAACATGCCGCCCTGCGAGTAGCCCGCGAGGTGCGTGTCGCGGCCCGTGATGGCGCGCACGCGCGCGATGGATCGCACCACCGCGCGCACGTGATCGTCGAGCGTGCGCAGCAGCCCGCCCGACTCGCGCTCGGGTGCGCCGAAGTCGACCACGAAGGGCACGAGCCCCGCGCGACCGAGCGCCGCCACCGCGGAGACGTCTTGATCGATGTCGTAGACCTCGCTCGTCACCATGAGCGGCGGCACGAGCAAGACGGGCGGACCGGCCTCGTCTTGGCAGGTCGCGTAGCGCCGGAGCCGGTGGTGAGGCCCCTGGTCGACGATCTCGTAGGGTGCGCCGTAGGCCGGCCCGAGGCGACCCACCTTCGCGAGCTCGAGCGCGTTGCGGGTCGACGCGGCCAGGCGACGAAGGATGCGAGGGAGCTTCGCCATGACGGGGGCGGAGCGTAGTCGATCAAGGGGCCGCCGAGCGAATACGGGTTGGGTCGTCGCGGCGCGCGCTGCCGTTCCGCGCGGGACTTCCCCTAGTCCTTCGCTAGGCTAGCGCCCGTGCGAGTCCTCCTCGTCAGCGCGAACCGCGAGCACTTCCCCGCGCCGGTCGTGCCTCTCGGCGTGCTCTGCATCGCAGGTGCGCTCCGTGGCACCCACGACGTCGCCGTCGCCGACCTCTGCTTCGAGCCCGATCCGATCGCGGCCGTGCGCGAGGCGATCGCGCGCGAGAAACCCGACGTGGTCGGCCTCGGCCTGCGCAACCTGCACGACAACGCCTACGCCTCGTCGGAGCGGCTGCTCGCCTACTACGAAGAGCTCGCGCGCGCGATCAAGGCCGCGACGAGCGCACCGCTCGTGCTCGGCGGCTCGGCGCTCACGCTCCGCCCCCACGAATTGCTCGCGAGGCTCGGCGCGGATCACGCGGTGGTCGGCGAGGGCGAGCACGCCTTCCGCGCGCTGGTCGACGCGCTCGCGCGAGGGGAACGGGCGGATCCGATCCATCGCTCTTCGGTCGCCGATCGGCGCCTCGTGCAGATCGCGACGCGCCGAGGTGAGGCGCCCGCCACCTCGGTCCCGCCGGTGCCGGCCGCCGAGCTCGACGCGCTCCCGCCGCCGGCGCGCGATCTCATCGACCCTCGCTACTTCGAGCACGAGGGCACCGACGGCGTGCAGACCAAACGAGGCTGCGCGTTCTCGTGCACCTACTGCGACTACCCCGACCTCGAAGGCCGCAAGGTCCGGATGCGCGCGCCCGAGCTGGTCGCCGAGGAGATCGCCGAGCGCGCGCGTGTGCCGGGCCTCGATGCAGTCTTCATCGTCGACAGCGTGTTCAACGTGCCGCGCGCGCACGCCCTCGCGGTGTGCGAGGCGCTCGAGCGGCGCGGCTCGCCCTTGCCCTGGGTCTGCTACGTGACGCCGGCATCGCTCGACGACGAGCTCGTCGCCGCGATGGCGCGCGCGGGCTGCATCGGCGCCGAGATCGGCACGGACTCCGGCACACCGCGCGTGCTCGAGCGCCTGAACAAACCCTTCACGATCGACGACGTCCGGCGTGTGCGCGCCTCCTTCGCGCGGCACGGCATCGCCGACGCGCACACCTTCGTGCTCGGCGCCGAAGGCGAGACCCCGGAGGAGGCGGCCGAGACGCTCGCCTTCGTGCGCGAGCTCGACCCCGACATCGCGGTCTTCGTCGTCTTCATGGAGGACCGCGAGGAGCTCGACGGCGAAGGTGCGCCGCACCGCGCCGCGCTGCTCGAGCTCCTGCGGCGTGAGGCCCCCAGGCAGCCGGGGTGGATCGTGCCCGAGCTCGGCATCCGTTTCGGGACGAAGGTGCGCAAGATCGTCGGCGCGCGGCGGCTGCGTGGGCCGGCCTGGGTCCACCTCGCGAGGGCGCGCCGCCTCTCGAGCGCGCCGGTCGCCGCCGATTGATGGCTGCGGCGCGTATGACGGCCGCGCGCACCTCTCAGAAGTTGAACCATTGCGATGGATGCGCGCGCAAGAAGCGTGTGATCCGGTCGGCGACCTCTTGGGCGGCGCGCGCGGCGTCCTCGGGCGTCGCATTGCGCGCGAGACGAATGGCCGGGTGGATCTCGACGAGGTAACGCCTGAACCCGAGGCGCGCGCAGAACACGTTGACGATCGGCGCGCCCGTGAGCCGCGCGAGCTCGAAGGGCCCCGCTGGGATCGCGCCTTCACCGTCGAAGAGGCGCACGGGGATGGCGCGCATCCCCGGAGGGGAGCGATCCAGCTGCATCGCGACCACACCCCGAGAGCGCAGGTGGCGCACCAGCGGGAGTGCGTCGAGCGGGTCGGTCCCGACGTGGAGCACACGCACGCCGACCCGAGCGCGCGCCTCGTCGTGCACGACGCGCGCGCGCTCGTCGCGCTCGGGCGCCATCACGAGCACCACGTCGAGCTCGAGCTCTCCCGCGAGCACGCTCCCGAGCACGTCCCAGCCGCCGCTGTGGATCGTGCCCACGATCATGGGGCCCCCGAGCTCGCGGAGCATGTGCTCGCGCCCGACGACCACGGGCTCGAGCGGCAGCTCGTTCTTCGAGCCGGCGGCGAGAGACTCGGCCAGCGCTCCGGCGAAGCTCGTGAAGGTCCGCGCGGCGTCGAGCGCGTCGCGCCACACGGGCGCTTCGCCACGGACCCGCCTCAGGTTGCGCTGCACCGAGGAGCGCGCGCCCCTGGAGAGCGCGGCCGCGGCGAGCCCCACGACTGGCGGGCTGTAGCGCAAGAGCCACGCGGGTCCACGCGCCGCTCCGAGGTGAGCGAGGCGCCGCAACCACGCCGAGTCGCGTGTCGGTCCCAGGCTCAAGGCTCGCCGCCCCACGGCGCCCGACCCCGCAAGCTCAGGCTCAGCTCCCCGCCCACGTAGGACGCGCAGGCCTCGCCGACGCCGAGCTCGCGTGCGAGCGTCTGCACATCGCCGGGGGCGAGCGCGAGCAGGTTCGGCCAGCTGCGCGCGAAGGCCACCCCTTGCCCGCCCCAACCCGCCTCCATGAGGCGCTCGCGCGAAGCGCTGGGATCGGCGAACTCCGGGCCTGGATCCGGGAAGGCCGCGCGCAGCGCCGCGTAGAAAGGCGCCGGCTCCCCGATCGTGCCGCAATGGCGCGTGCCGAGTGCGCGCTCGACCCCGGCGCGCGAGAGCGCGGTCGTGCGCCAGCGCGCCTCGAAGGTGTAGCGCTCGCCGTCGAAGCGGAGCGATGCGCTGACTCCGTCGAGCAGCGGCCGGCGTGGGCGCGCGAGCTCCGCGATGCGCGCGATCTCGTCGCGACCTTGCGAGGCGATCCTCGCGCGCTCGCCTGGATCGAAGCCGAAGCCGGAGAGCGCGTCGGCCACGCTGAGGTTGCCCTCGGCGGCCCCATGGGCTGCGAAGCGATCGGCGTCGACGCAGAGCCACGCCGCGCTCGCGAGCTCCGCCGCGCAGCGCCCCGGCTCCGGACCGCCACGCGGCGTACGCCGCGCATCCACGAGCAGCTCCCAGGTGCTCGGTAGGTCGGCTCTCCACAGTCGGGTGCGCGCGAGCTCCAGCTCGGCGCTCGCCCCTTCGACGAAGACGGCGCCCAGCCACGGCGCGCGGACCACGAGGAAGCTCGGGCGCTCCCGCCCGAACCGCTCGCAGCGACGGTCGCCCGGGCACGGTGTCGTCTCGATGTGCAGGCGCTGGAACATCGCGCGCAGCGCGGTGGAGGCGTCGACACCTGGCTCGAGGGGCACGACGACGCGGTAGCTCGAGGCGATGGGCGCCATCGCCTCCACGCGAGGAGCGAGCTCCTCCCACCGCGTGTCGGTCGCGAGCATGTCGATGAGCTCGGCACCGTCGCCGCGCGTGGGGGCCGAGGCCGCGAAGAAGATCGGACGCGACGCGTCGACATGCAGCGCCTCGAGCAGCTCCCCGATGCCCCGGGCCTCTCCGAAGAGTCGCCCGATGCCCCCGTCGCGAAGGGCCTGCGCCAAGAGCGGCGCGAGTGGAGGGTCGAAGTCGGACGGGCGCAGCGCGACGTAGGCCGCGGCGCCGCGTGGCAGCCGCGCGAGCAGCGCCTCGGCTGCGAGCGGCCCGGCCGCGGCCTCGCTCGGAGCTCCGCTGACTTCGGCGCTCGCGGCGGGCAGCTCGACCACCGGCGCCGTCGAAGGAGCCCCGCCGCAGGCGCCGCCGCCGAGCAACGACAGCAAGGCCACGCCGAGGCTCCGATCGATGCGCGGCGCCGTTGCGCCGGATCGGCGGTGCTCCGCGCGCGTGGTCCGAGACCGCATCGCCACGTGTTAGCAGGCTCCGCATGACGCGTGCAGTGCTCGCAAGCTGCGTCGCTTCGATCCCGGTCGCGTGCAGGGGATCGGTGGAGCGCGAGAAGGGCACCGGGCGAGGCGGCACCTCGAAGAGCGCCACGAGCTCCAGGCGCAGCTCGAGACGCCGTGCCGTGCGCCCACGGCCTGCCCGCCCTCTCGATGCGAGCCGCCATCGTTCCGGCGCACGCTCCCGGTCTGCTAGCGTCGCGTCGTGATCGTCTCGCCTGAGGCTCGGCCGGAGATCTCCGACCTGGTGCTCGCCTACGACCCGGAGACGCTCGCGCGGATCGACGTGCGGCGCGCCGAGGTCTTGGATCGGCTCGCGTCGCTCGGAATGCGCCAGGCGCTCCGCATCGTGTCCTCGTGGCCACACGCAGGCGGCCTGCTCGACCGGGACTACGTCGACGAGGTGCTGCTACGCGCACACTTGGAGCTACAGCGGCTCTCCGAGGAGTTCCAGCAGGGCGAGCGGATCTCGCGCCTCCTCCGCCCGCTCGTCGAGACCGTCTCGGACCGCGCACCCGCCGAAGCCGTTCGAGTCGTCGACGTCGGATGCGGGCTCGGATACTCCGTGCGCTGGCTGGCCGCTCGCCGCGCGCTCCCCCAGACGGTCGAGCTGCGCGGATGCGATTACAACGCCAAGCTGGTCGAAGCCGCCAATGCCCTCTCCCGGCTCGAAGGCCTCCGATGCGAGTTCTCTGCGGAGAACGCGTTCCGGCTGCGCAGCCCGGCGACGGTCTACACGTCCACCGGGGTCATCCACCACTTCCGAGGCACGGCGCTCGACCAGTTCTTCGCCGAGCAGCATCGTAGCGGCGCCGAGGCCTTCATACACTGGGACATCAAGCCTTCCTGGCTCGCTCCGATCGGCAGCTACCTCTTCCATCGGGCGCGCATGAGCGAGCCCCTCGCGCGCCACGACGGCATCCTGTCGGCGCTTCGTGCTCACCCTTCGAGTGAGCTCTTGCGCGCCGCCCGCGCTGCCTGTCCCGGGTGGAAGATCGGGGTCTTCGACGGGCGGGTCGAAGCGCTGCCCGTGCTGAAGGTGATGCACGCGTTGGTGGGAGTACGAGGCGAGCTGGCGGACGCCTGGACGGCGAAGCTCGGTCCTCTGGCTGCGCGCCTGGAGGACTTCCGGTGATCCCCGCCGCCCTGATCCTCTTCGCGCTCCTCGACGGAGCTTTCGCCGGGTTTCGCGCATCCGCAGGGCGCGACGGGCGCATCGACAAGCGACGGTACCACCTTCGCGCCATGGCCTCAGGTGCGTCTGCGGCCGTCGTGGCGATCGTCGCGCTCGCGGCGCTGACGCTCGTTTCGTGCGCCACGCATTGCGATCCACGAGCGGCTTGGGCTGAGCTCATCGCGGTCGGAGGGCGGCTCGTGCTGGCCTACGGCCTCTACAGCGCGCTCGTCCTCGCAGCGCTCGGCGTCTACCTCCTTGCGCGGCACGAAGTGCGCACCCTGGCCACGGTCGCCATCCTCGGTCCCTTCACGCTCGCCCGACCTTGGGTCGTGCTCGGCGCGGCCATGTGGGCGACGGGTCTGTCGACGCAATGGCGGACCACCGCACTGACGTGGTGCGCCAGCGGGGCCGTGCTCGCCGTCGGTGCGTGGCTTCATCACCGCATGCATCGACGTGGCGTCGCTGCTGCTCCCGTCTCGCGGCGTCAGGCGAGCGACACCGGCGCTCCACGCGCGCCGCACTCGAGCGCGCGCTGAGCTCGGCGCAGCTCGAGTCCCAGCGGCGTGGCGTGCGCTTCGCGCACCTCGAGCGAAGGTCCAGCCGACCGACGACGCCGCGATCGAGCTCGAGCCCCGACTCGACGTGGCCGACCGCGTGCCCGTGTTCGACCGGACTGCCCAGGCCGAGCGTCGAGGGCACACCCAGGAGAAGCTCGCTGTCGGCGTTGGCGAATCCACCGACGGCGCTCACCTCTCCCGAGACGATGGGTTCGTCGCCGAGCCAGACGGCGAGCGGACCGCCACGCACCGACGCGCCGCAGCCGAGCGAACGGAGCAAGCCAGGGGCGAGCAGAGTCCAGGCGCGAGGTGGCGACACCGGCCGGGGCCACACGCGCCCTCGGGGAGCGACAGGGTTCCCCGGGGCTTCAGGTGCGCTCGGTTCGGTCGTTCCTGCGAAGCCGAGTTCGGCGGTCTCCGGGCGCAGTTCGAAACGCTCGGCAGGGTGCCCGCAGACTGCCCCGCCCATCCAATGCACGCCGCTCACCGGGCGCTGCGTTCCGTCGCAGGCGGGCGACGACGCCTTGCAGTGCGGGCTGCGAGCTCGGTGTCGGCGCCCTCAGAAGCTCATGCCGATCCTCAGGATGTTCAGGTTCACGCCGAAGACGCCCCGCGTGGAGCGACCACCACCTCCGAAGATGCTCGTACCCATCCAGATCGGTCCCTCGTCGTGGCAGTTGATGCACACGCCGCCGTTGAGGCCCAGGAGGAGCGCCGCGTAGAACGGCACACTCTCCGCGCGCCACTGGTAGCCGAAGTCGAGGCCCAGCCCGAGCTCGGCGTCGACACCGGCGCTCGCGGAGCTAGAGAACCAGCCGCTCGTACTGCTCGACTTGGGGGTGTCGAAGATGCGAGAGCGCAGCTTGGGCTGGAGAAAGAAGCCTTCCAAGGGCTCGTTGCCCGTGTGGAAGCTGAGCCCGAGAGAGAGCCAGGTCCCCAGTTGCGTGCTGCCGCCTCCGTACCAGTTGCCCAAGGTGAAAGCGGCCTCTGGCACGAGATCGACATGCTCACCGAGCACCACGTTCGCGCCGGCGGAGAGGTAGAACGTCCTGCCGAGGATGCCGAGGCCCGTCCCGACGGGCTCGACCCAAACATGCCACATGTTGCGCCTCGCCACGCAGGCCCTGCGCCGGCTCGCCCTGTGCGGATGGCTCCTTCGCCTGCGCTTGCGTGGAGACCACGGCAGAAACCACGACGGCCGCGGTGGTGAACCAGCGCATGCCACAGCCTCGAGCAAGTGCCACGCCATCAGGCGGGCTTCGTCGGCCCGAGGCGCTCGAGACGGTAGCGCATCGCGCTCGCCACGCCGGGGTTCTCGTGCTCGGCGAGTTCGCGCAGGAGCGCGACGGCCTCGTCGGTGCCGATCTCCGCGAGGATCCAGCTCAGCCACTTGCCGATGACGTCGTCTTCGGAGCAGGTGTAGGCGAGGTGCGCGAAGCCCATCTCGATGGCGCGGCGCACGAAGGGGATCGTCGACGGGCGCGCGGCGCGCTGTAGCTCGCGGGCGACCCGCTGGTGGCGGTGGTGGTGCGGGTGGACGAGCGCGTCCTGCAGCACACGCACGAACGGGTCGCATGATGCGTCGATGAGCGCGTCGAGGGCGACGTCGAGCGGCGAGTCCTCGGGCGACTCTGCCGAGCTCGCCTCGAGGGCTCGGCGCGCGGCGTGCTCGAGGGCGTGAATGCGCTCCCACGCGAGCACGTAATCGCATTGGGCGGAGTTCTCCGGCGAACGAGGGAGGCGTCGAACCTTGGGTGTGGTCGCATAGAGGGTCTGCACCTCGCTCAGCGCGGCCAGCCCGTCGCGACCGTGACGCACCAGCCAGCAACCGATCAGGGTACCCGTGCGCCCGACGCCGCCCCAGCAATGCACGTAGGCGCGCCCTCGTCGTGCCACTTCGCTGTCGATCGCGTCGAGCGCGTCGCGCACGAGGTCGGTGTCGCGAGGCACGCCGGCGTCGCGGATCGCGAAGCGAAGGTGGCGCGCCCCAGCCGCCTGCGCTTCGGCCTCGTAGGGCTCGAGCTCACCAGGCTCGGTGAGGTCGACGAAGAGAGTGACGCCGTGCTCGACCCACGCCTGCACACGCGGCGCAACCTCGGCGCGCTGCGGGTGGCCCGGATACTCGCCGCCCGCGACCGAAGGGGTGGCCCAATACGCGTTGGGGGAGGGAGGAGGCGTGGGCATGCGGCGGAGTGTAGCGTGGGTCACTCCTTCAGCGTCTCGCCTTGCTTCATCCGCCATACCCACGCGAGCTGGGGGTCGGCCCGGAGCTTCGCGAGGAAGGGTTTGCGATTCCAGTACTCGAGCCGGAGCGCGCTGCGCATCGCCTCCCAGGCTCGGTCGGCGTCGCGCTCGAGCATGGAGAGCGCGCAGGCCTCGCCCCAATGAAGTGAGGACGTGCGGTCACTCGACTCGGTCGCGATCTCGAGAGCGCGCTCGAGCAGGGCGACGCGCTCGGGGCCGGCGGGCATCGGCTCGGCGCGGTCGAGGTGCGCGCACATGAGGTTGTTGCGAATCCACGAATGCGGCGCGCATTGGATCGCGCGCTCGTAGCAGCGGACGAGCTCGTCGAAGTCCTTGGCGCGAGCTGCGACGAGGCCGAGGGTCGCCCAGGGCTCGGCGTCGTCCGGGTCGACCGCGATCGCGGCTTCGCTGAGCCGGCGGGCCTCGGCGTCTTCTCCGTCGAGGTAGGCGATGCGACCGCGCAAGCCGAGAGCGCGCGCGTGCCGCGGGTGCTCGGCGAGCAGCGCGTCGAGCTTCGTGCGGGCCGCATCGCGATCGTCGCCATAGCGGTACTTCAGGTGCGCTTCGTCGAAGCGCTCGTCGGGCGTGGGCGGAGCGCCGGGCTCGGCCGCCTCCGGCGCAGGCTCCGCGGCCCGCGCGGCCTGGGCCTCGAGCCCAGCCTCGCGCACGGCGCGCTCCCAGAGGGCCCGCTTCTCCGCCGGCGAGAGCGGGCCCTTCGGCGTGTCGAAGCCTGCGGTGCCGAGCGTCTGTACGGTCGCTCCCGCGGCGGTGGCCTCCGCGCTGAGCTCGTCGATCACGAGCGCAGCCTGGCCGAGGAAGGCGTCGGCCTCGGCCTTCTCGGCCTCGGCCTCGAGCAGGTGCGCGCGGATGCGCCGCAGGCTCGCGACCGTGCGCGCTTCGTCGTCGAGCGAGCCAGGGGCAGGCTCCGGCGCCTCCCGGACCCGCAAGAGCTCGGGCACTGCGCGCCCGGTCTTGGCGTAGTGCGCCGGTAGGCCGCCGCGCTGCACCTCGAGCTTCCAGTCCGGCCACGCGACCGCGTAGGCGTGCGCGTTGGCGAAGGCCGTGGCCTCCTCGAGCCCGCGCTCCACGGTGAGCACGAGGCGCCGCGCGGCGGGGTCGACCACGGCGTGCGGCCCGCGCCGGAAGGAGACGAAGAGCTCGTCCGGCGACTTGACGTCCCAGCCTCTGAGGCGCGCGCGCAGACCGCGTTCGGCGGCCGAGAGCGTCGGCGCGCGGGGCAGCGCGGCGATCAGCGCGGGGCCCGCGAAGAGCGCGGCGCCGAGGTCGACGTCGAACAGGTGGTCGCTCGCTCCGCGCTCGTCGATCAGCGTGACGACGCCGTGGATCGGGGTGTCGTGCGGCCTCGCGGACTGCTGCTTGCCCAGATCTGCGAGTGGATCCGTGCGCAGGTGGAAGTCGCGCTGGCGCGCCGCGCTGCGCGTGGCCTTGCGCGCCCAGGCCTTGACGAGATCGTGGCCGACGGTCGACGTGACCTCGGTGAGCCTCGTGACGAAGCGGATCTGCCAGCCTGGCCAGAGTGGCTCCATGAGGCGCGCCGCCACCAGTCTGTCGTGCGGCTCGAGCTGGTAGCTGTAGATCGCGATGCGCCGCTTCTGGAGGCACATCGCGACGGCGGCCTCACCATAGACGTCGTCGAGCCACGGGCCCTTCTCCAGCGACTCGATCAGCGCTTGGGTCTGCTCGGGCCCCCAGAAGACGTCGCCGAAGAGGAACGGCGATCCGAATTGGGCGAAGCGCACGTCGACGCTGCGTGAGCCGGGGCGACGGAGGGCATAGCTTGCGCGATCTCCCATGCGTCGGCGACGCTAGCACGCGGGGGTCCGTTCACGGTGTAGGCTTCCGAGGTGAGCTCTCTCGTATCGCGTGGGCCTCTGCGGGCGGTGTTGTTGACTGCGCTCGGGCTGCCGGCTTGCGGCGCGCCGTCGTCGGTGGAGGCGCCTGCGGCGGAGGGCGCGCCGGGCGGCGCACGCGTCGCGGCAGGCGGCGTCGTCGCTGGCGGCGGGACGGAGCGAAAGCTCGGGCGGGTATGCGTGGAGGTCTCGGGATCGGCGAGCGCCGAGGTGCGCTGCTCGGAGCGCGAGGTCGAGGTGCACCGCGACTCGCTCGCGCCCTGCGGCGATCCGAGCTCGTGCGCGGCGCCCGAGGTCTGCGCGTCGACTCCTGAAGGCTCGGCGCAGCTCGCCTGCCGCCTCGTACCGCGGAGTGGCGCGAGCTGCGAGAGCTCGCACGATTGCCCTGCGGGGGAGAGCTGCCTCGCAGCAGCGGGTGGCCCCGCGCGCTGCGTGAGCGACGCCTGCGGCATGGGCTGCCCCGAAGCCCAGCAATGCGCGATCGTCGTCGACCGCTACACGAGGGAGGCCGACGCGACCATGCCCGTGGCACGCGACGCCTCGAGCGACGGCCCGCCCTCGCTCGGCTGCTTCCCGGTGGGCGCGAAGACCCACGCGCGCCCCTACGTGAACCGCAGCCCTTGCGATCGCCAGGGCAGCGACACCTGCAACTTCGTCGGCGGGCGCTGGGTCTGCGAGCGCTGGGTGTCGATGCGACCCTGCGGGCGGCCCGTGCTCGTCGATGGTGCGCCGGTCGTCGCGCGTGGCGTCGCCGCCGAGGCCTGGGCGCGATCGGCCGAGGTGCCGTCGAGCGACGCCACGCCCGAGCTCGCCGCGCGTTTCCGGCGCATCGCCTTCGACGAGCACGCGAGCATCGCAGCCTTCGCGCGCAGCGTCGCGATGCTCTCGGCCCTCGGCGCGCCTGCGTCTCTGCTCGCCTCGACCAGCCGAGCCCTCTCCGACGAAGTCGAGCACGCGCGCGAGGCCTTCGCGCTGGCGGCGCGCTTCGGTGGCGCACCCGAAGGCCCCGGCGCCTTCCCCGAGGCGGTCGCACCCTTCGGTCCAAGCGACGCGATCGCCGAGTCCTTGCTGTTCGACGTGATCGTGGGCGGCTGCGTGGGCGAAACGCTCGCCGTCGCGGAGGCCGAGGCCTGGCTCGCGAGCGCGCCACCCGAAGCGCGGCCCTTCCTCGAGCGGGTGATCGTCGACGAGGCGCGCCACGCTGCGCTCGCCTTCGCGACCGCGCGCTGGCTGCTCGAACGCGACCCGAGCCTCGCCGCAACGGCGGAGCGCGCGATCGACGAGGCCATCCGGCGCTTCGAGCTGGGCGACGACACCCAAGACGCGCTCGCCGTCGCGCTGCGCGCAGCATAGATGTAGCAGCAACGAACGATGGGATCGACCGGCTCGGAGCCCGGACGGCTCGTTCAGGGAGCGATGGCCTCGACCGCCTGTTCCATCCCTTGCGAACGCGCGCCGAAGCCCACCCAGCGCACGATGCCTTGCGGGTCGACGACGAAGCTCGCCGGGAGGGAGCTCACGCGGAACCGCCCCGAGAGCACCTGGCCGCGGTCGTGCACGACCGGGAAGCTCAGCCCGTAGCCCTCCACGATGCCGCGCGCGACGTCTTCGCGCTCGTCTTCCGAGACGCCGATGACGACCACGTCGGCCCTTGCGCGAGAGAGCGCCTCCGCCTCGGGCAGGGTGCGCTTGCAGGGCTCGCAGTACTCGGCGAAGAACTTCACGACCACCGTCTTGCCCGCGTAGCTCGCAGGGTCGACCTTGCGACCGTCGAGCGCGCGGCGATCGATGCTGGGCATGGGCTTGCCGAGCACGGCGCTCTTCGACGAGTCCGGCACGGCGGGCCGGCCGCAGCCAGCAGCGAGCGCGACGAGCAGGAAGGGAGACAGGAGCCGAGCCCACATCGTCGCGCTCATGTACCACCTCGCGGTTCGGATGGCGCGCGCGGCGCGAGCTCGTGTCGAAGCTCGATTCAGCGCGCGAGGCGTAGATCCACCCGCCCGGGCTCGCCGGCCGGACCGTCCGAGCCACGCGGCCCTGGGGAACCGTCGGAGCCTCTCGGGCCGGACATGCCGCCCGACACCGATCGGAACTGACCGTTCGAGTCGGTGCACGAGGCGCCGCTGCCTCCCGGGCCGCCCATGCCACCCGACCCGCCGCGGCCGCCTTCGCCGCCCGGACCTCCCGGGCCACCGAGGCTCTGCACGACGCTCGCGACGCGCTTCGCGAAGCCGCTGCATTCCCCGGTCGCGCAAGACACGTGCACGACGACGTCGCCCCCAGGCCCGCCAGGGCCGCCTGGGCCACCGGCGCCGCCATTCTGCCCATTGCCGCCAGCGCTGCCGTTGCCACCGGGACTGTAGGGGCAGCTCGCCGAGGTACCCGCCATGCCGGTCGAGCCCGAGGCGCCGTCGGTGCCGCGTGTGCCCGCGTAGCCGGTGCCTCCTCGGCTCGCGATCACGAAGCCCGCGAGGTCGCGCTCCTCGATGACGCCCGCATAGACCCCGTCGGGTGCCTTCACCTCGAAGACGAGCCTGGGTGCATAGCGACGCTCGACCCTCAGCTCGAGGTCGGGCCCCCTACCCGAAGCCGGGCCGCTGAAGATCACCGGGCCGGTGGACTCGAACTCGATCGGCCAGTCGACGGTGAACCCTCGGCTCTCGCCGATGGCGAAATCGATCGGCAGATCGGGCGTGTCGTATACGAGGCGGATCGCGTCGCGCGTCGTGATGCGATCGACGAAATGGAGCAGGCCGCGTGCGTCGACGCGCACGATCGGGACCGAGGGCCGCACCTGCTCCGCCGATACGCAGGGCGTGACGTCGAGCGCTTCGGGGCTCGCGCACACCGTGAGCGGCTGCGTGTAGCCCGCGACCTCGACGGCGAGGCTGCCACGCAGATCGATCGTCGGCACGAGGCTCGGAGCCGCGCCCGGGCTCGCGCCCTTCTCCACCTGCGCGAGCAGCTTCGCCACCTGGCGCGAGAGGTCTTGGCGCACGACGATGCGCCGGACCTTCGCGCGTGATTCGTCGAGCCACGCGCGCTTCACGGGGTGCGCGGAGAGCTCGACCGCGTTGCGGCCCGTCGAGAGCACGCGCTCGAGCACCTCGTCGGCCTGCGCGCGCACCTCGGGCACGGGCGAGGCCGCGATGCGGAGGCGCACCACACGCCTCCTCGCCTCACGCGCGAGCGCCGCGTCGGGGATGCGCCGCTCGATCTGGCGCAGGGTGGCGTGGTCGCCCGCCGCCTCGCGCTCGTCGAGCAGCGCCTCGTCGATGCGTCTGCCCTCGTAGAGGCCCTGCTCGACCTCGACCACCACCAGGAGCTCGCGCCCGCGCTTCTCCGCGTGGGGACCGAGATGCCCGCCGGCGAGCGCCTCACGCAGCGCGCTCAGGTGTGACGCGACGGCCTCCGCTCTGGGTGCCGCGCCCCTCGGGCGCTCGACGAAGACCGTGTGCAAGGCGTCGAGCTTCGCGCGCTCCGCCCCGTCGGTCTCGAGCTCGCTCGACGAGAGCAGGGCTCGATAGCCCTCCGCCATCGCCTCGAGCAGGCTCGCAGAGGCCGCGCGATCGCCGCCCTCGAGCAGCAGCGTCGCGCAGCGCTGCCACAGTGGCGCTCGGACCTCGCCGCTCAGCAGCGCGCGCGTGAGCGTCTCGTAGTCGTCCTCCGAGCGCGCAGCGAAGCGAGGACCATCGTGCTTCGGGTCGCACACCGCGGCGGTCGCACCGGGCTGGGCCAGGTAGCGCACGAGCGCGTCGGCCGTGCCCTCGCGCGCCATGTCGGCCGCGCTGAGCGGCTCGCGCAGGCCGCAGCCAGCAGCGAAGGACGTGAGCAGCAAGCTCGGGGCGAGCGCGCGTCGCAGCATGCGCAGGCCCGAGCTCAGTCGCCCTCGCTCGGCAGCGGCGAGAGCACCCCGAGCGGCACCGAGCGCCGGATCGGCGAGAGGAAGATCTGGATCGGCGAGCGACAGCCGGGATCGGGCTCCGCGTCGGTCGCCTGCGCGCAGCGATCGGGCTCGCCGGCCGCGCGCAGCACGGCCCGGCTCTGGGAGGTCGAGGCGCGCCCCTCCACGGGGCCGAGCTCCGCGCCGACGCCGGCCTGTGCCTCGCCGCCGGCCTCGAGGCGAAAAGCGCCGACGCTGAGCGCGGTGACCAGGTGCGTCGCTCGGCTGCACTCAGCCCCGCTCGTCTGATCGGTGGCCTCGCGCCCCACGAGCTGCATGTGGCCGGAGACGGTCGTCTGCACGCGCAGGCTGCCCTTGGTCTTGAGATCGCCCGAGAGCAGTGCGGCGCCGAGCGGCAGCTTGGCGTAGAGCTCGTCTTCGTCGCGGATCTCGGTGGAGTCGGTGGAGAGCGTCGTCTTCTTCCACGCGTAGCTGCCGGCAAGCTCGCAGCGATCCACGATGCGTAGCTCGCAGCCGGAGTACTCGACCGCCACCGCGCCTCCCGAGAGCAGCGCCTCGAGCCGCGCTTTGTACGAGGCCGGCCACTCGGTGACGAGCGGCTGCTCCTGGCTCGCGGCGACGCGGCAGCGCGCGAGCTCCGTCGGGTCTTCGCCGTCGTTGGGCATGCTCACGAGCTCGGGGCGCGCGCCCACGCAGCCGACGAAAGACGCAGCCGCCGCGGCGACGACGAGGCGCCGAAACCCATGAGAGGCGGCCGTGCGTGCCGATCGCGGGTGCATGCGGCCCGTCAGACTAGCGGCGCGCCTGAGGCTCCGAAAGCTCCAAGCGCGCACGCGGCGCCGTCCGCAGTAGCATGAGCCTCCGTGATCGCTCGGCGCGCTCCGGGAGAGCGTGCCGCGATCGCACACCACGGGGGCGACAGATCGTCCTGCGCGACCACACGTCTGGAGGAGCCATGCGACAGGTCTCGGCTGTGATCGTCCTCGCGCTGCTCGCTTGCAGCCCCGACCCCGCGCCCGCGCCCTCGGGCAGCGGCGCCCCTACTGCCTCGGCGAGCGCGCCCGCTCCCGAGCTGCGCGACGTGATGCGCATCGACCCGACGAGCTTCGAGGCCACCCCGCTCGGGCGCCTGCGCATCGCCAGCGAGCCTCCGTACCTCGCCGAGGTCGTGGAGGGTGGCGACGAGCTGCGCGCCCTCGTCGCCGCGATGAACGGCCTCGACCACGTGACGTCGGCGGGGGTCGGCATGCCGCCACAGCGCGTCGAGCGCTCCAGCACCGACTTCGCGCGCATCATGGAGCACGGCTGGCTGAAGAAGACGCACCACGTGGAGCTGCGCCTGACGGCACAGGCGCCACGCCCGGCCCGGCGCTTCGACGTGTGGGGCGCGCACGACGGGAAGAGCACGCTGTTCGGCCAGGTCGAGGTCGACGCCATGGACTACCTCCGGGTCGTGGGCGGGCACGCCGACCATCGCGCGAGGCTCGGCAAGATCGTCGCCGAGCGAAACGCGCGCGGCGGAGAGTCGGTCCAAGTCCCGCCCCCAGATGGCGAGATTGGCAAATGGGGGCGCTCCATCGAGCGCGGTACGCCGCTCCATTTCGCGATGATGCGCGACTTGCTCCTGCAAGCGGGCCTCGTGCTCGCGCCCGAGGGGCGCGCTGTGCCCGCCACCTACTCGCTCGAGGGTCCGATGGCGCGCTACGGGGAGCGTCGCTGGCTCTCGGCGCACGTGCCCGGGGAGCTCAGGGTGGTGCCGCCGGGCAATGGTGTGTACCTCCACCTCGAGGGGCCGCCCGGCGGGCCTCTCGGCTTCCGGGCGCTCGCTTATGCGGGCGTCCCGTACGACGCCACGTCGCTGCGTGCGCACGTGCTCCGGAGCTATGGCAGCGCTTCGGGATTCGCCGAGGGCGAAGCCGGCGAGATCGAGCTCGCGGGGCGCAAGCTGCTCGCGCTCGCCTTCCGTGAGGGGGAGGGCCGCGCAGCCGCGGCGCGTCTCGTCGCGCTGTGGCCCGACTTGCTGCATCTCTCCGACCGAGACGAACGCCACGATCGCGGAGTCGCGCTCGAGCTCACGATCGCCGCTGGCGAGGGCCCACCCAAGCTCGCCGACTTCGCCGCGCACCCCACGCTCGGGCCGCTCACCGACTCTTTCTACGTGGACCTCGACACCCTCCGTTGAGCGCGCGGCGAGGCCGTGTGTCGCGGTGCGCGCGCGGCGCGGTTGATCAGGGCTTGCCCGGGATCGCGAGCCGGACGCGGTAGAGCCCCGTGCGCGCCGTGATGTAGAGCGTACGCCGATCCTCGTCGCCGAAGGCGCAGTTCGCGGGCTGCTCGGGCACCGCGAGCGTGCCCCAGGGGCTGCCGTCCGCGGCGTGGACCTCGATGCCATTCGAGGTCGTGAAGTAGAGGTTGCCGGCGTCGTCGACCGCCATGCCGTCGGAGGGGCCGAGCTCGACGAAGAGCGCGCGCGGCCCGGTCGATCCGTCCGGCGCGACCTCGTAGACGTAGACGTCGCCCGCGGCGGAGTCGCTCACGTAGAGCTTCGTCTCGTCGGGCGAGAGCGCGATGCCATTGGGTTGCTGGTAGGCGTCGTCGACCAGATGAACGGTGCCCTGGCCGTCGACCCGGAATACGCCGCGAAAACCGAGCTCGGGCGTCTGGTTGCCGAGCCCGTAGGTCGGATCCGTGAAGTAGATCTGCCCGTCGCTGCGCACGATCGCGTCGTTCGGTGAGTTGAACGCGCCGCTCTGGTACTCGGTCGCCACGGGCGTCGGCGCCGGCGAGCCCGCGGCGGGCGAACGCGAGATGCGCCGGCCCGAGTGCTCGCACATGATCAGATCGCCGTTCGGCGCGAGCGCGCTGCCATTCGTATTGCCCGAGGGCTCGCGCCACACGCTCAGGCCGTCGGTCGAGGGATCGTATTGGTGGATGCGGCTCGCGGGGATGTCCGAGAAACGCAGCACGCCGAGCGCGGGCACCCACACCGTGCCCTCGGTGAAGCCGAAACCTCCCTGGACGAGCTGCACGGCTGCGGCGCCCTCGAGTGGATTCACACCGACGTACGAGCCGCCCTCTCCCCCGCTGCCGCCGGCGCCCGTGCCCGTGCCGCCGCCACCCGCGCTCGACGAGCTCGTCGTCGTCGCGCTCGCGCCACCCTGGCCGCCCGCGCCTGCACCGCCCGAGCCGCCGTCGTCACCGCAGGCCGTGAGCAGCGTGACGATCAGTGCGACGCCGAGCTTGGATCGAGCCATGGGGCGATCCTACACGGCGCGCACCCGCACGGGGAGCTCGCGGGGCACGCTTGACGGTCCGGCCCGAGGCTCGGACGCTTGGTCCATGCACGTACCGATGACCACGGCCGACTTCCTCGAGCGCGCGGCGCTCGTGTACGGACAGCGCGTCGGCGTCGTCGACGAGCCGGAGCAGCCCGCGCCTGGTCTGGGCGCGCTGCTCTATCGCGACGTCGCGGCCCTGGCGCAGAGCTACGGGGCGAGCCTCGACGCGCTCGGCATCGGCTTCGGCGAGCGCGTGGCGATCGTGGCACACAACTCGGCGCGCCTCTTGCTCGCGCTCTACGGCGTGACCGCGGCGGGGCGGGTGCTCGTGCCGATCAACTTCCGCCTGAGCCCGGCGGAGATCCGCTACATCGTCGAGCACTCGGGGGCGCGCCTCCTGCTCGTCGACGCCGACCTCGACGCCGAGCTCGCCGAGGTGCCCTGCGAGCGCCGCGCGGTGCTCGGCGAGGAGTCCGACGCGCTCCTGCACCGGGCGACGGCGGCTCCCACGCCTTGGCCACGCGACGAGAACGCGACGGCGACGATCAACTACACCAGCGGCACGACCGCGCGGCCGAAGGGCGTGCAGCTCACGCACCGGAACCTCTGGGTCAACGCGACGACCTTCGGCCTGCACCTCGGCGTGAACGACCGCGACGTGTACCTGCATACGCTGCCCACGTTCCACGCCAATGGCTGGGGCATGCCCTTCGTGCTCGCGGGCATGGGCGCGCGGCAGATCGTGCTGCGCAAGGTGCAGGGCTTCGAGATCCTCCGCCGCGTCGACCGCCACGGGGTGACGGTGCTCTGCGCCGCGCCTGCGGTCGTGAGCGCCATCCTCGACGCCGCGAAGACCTGGGGCGGTGTCGTGCCCGGGCGTGGGCGCGTGCGGCTCGTGGTCGCGGGCGCGCCGCCGCCCACGCGCACGATCGAGCGCGTCGAGACCGAGCTCGGCTGGGAGCTCATCCAGATCTACGGCCTGACCGAGACCTCGCCGCTGCTCACGTTCAACCGTCGACGCGAGGAGTGGGACGCGCTGTCGCCTTCGGAGCGTGCGCAGCGCCTCGGCCGCGCCGGAGCGCCTGCGCTCGGCATCTCGATCCGCGTCGACGCGCAGGGCGAGATCCTCGCGCGTGGCAACGTCGTGCTCGACCGCTATTGGCAAGACCAGGCGGCGACCGACGCTGCGCTCGAGGACGGCTGGTTCCACACCGGCGACGGGGGCAGCCTCGACGACGAGGGTTACCTCAGCATCTCCGACCGCAAGAAGGACGTCATCATCACCGGCGGCGAGAACGTCTCGTCGATCGAGGTCGAGGACGCCCTGCACAGCCACCCCGCGGTCGCCGAGGTCGCGGTCATCGGCGTGCCCGACGAGAAATGGGGCGAGACCATCAAGGCCCTCGTGGTGCTCGCGCCCGGCGCGGCGGCCACCGAGCGCGAGCTCATCGAGCACTGCCGCCAGCGCATCGCCCACTACAAATGCCCCACCAGCGTCGAGCTGCGCACCGAGCTCGCGCGCACCTCGACCGGCAAGCTTCAGAAGTTCAAGCTGCGCGCGCCCTATTGGGTCGGGCGCGACCGACAAGTGGGCTGAGCGCGGTGGCGAGCGCGCGAAGGTGCTCAGCCTCGGAGGGGCGGAAGCGCTGAGCTGCCATCGGGGCACGCGCCTTCGGGGCCCGCAGCCTCAGAAGACGTCGGGCGGAAGATCGTCGAGGGCGTCGAGGTCATCGACGGACACCCGCGGGACGCCGCTCTTCGCAACCACCTGCTCGAGCCGCCGCCGCTCGAGCTCCGCCCGCGCGGCGACCCAGACCACGGTCGCCTTCTCGAGCTCGCCGAACTCGAAGTCGTCCGGGCTGCGTACGAGCGCCCTGAGCAAGAGCTCGTAGGGTCGGAGCTCCGTCACCCACGCTCCGAGTCGATCGTCCGGTTGCGTCGCCAGCGCCTCAGGTGACATGTCCAGGCCTTGGAACGTCCGTGAGAGGTGAGCGAGCCCATCGCCGAGTGGGGTGGGAAGCTGCTCTCGCGCCGACCACTCCCACAGCACGTAGTGCCAGGTGTCTTCCCCGTCGGTATCGAGCAGGTCGTCCGGGATCGCGAAGCACACCCGGTCGCCCCAGAAGCCGGACGTCGCCTGGTTGGCGAGCAGCAAGAGGACCTCTCGGTCCGAGTCTTCGAGGGCACGCACCGCGAGCAGATCCATACGAACGACGAGTCGTTCGCCCTCCAAGACGAGCGTGGCCCTCGCCCGCTCGAGCGGTACCAGCTTCGAGGCATCGTCCACGAGAGTCTCCTGGAGCCGCGGAGCGTCATCGTCCTCGAGGGCTCCGTCACACCGCAGGAGCACGGCGAGGTCGGTGACCTCACGGTCGCCCCGGTGCAGCGTTGCGGCGTAGGTCAGCGTGAGTGTTCGTTCGGGCTCCGTGGCCTGCGCGCCGATCATGCCGCGATGCTACACGCGGGCCTGGTTGCGTCGACGTGCCGCTCTCGCGCCGAGCGCGGTCCCCGGCGTACCGAGCTGCGGTCCAGCCACGCTCGGGCTCGCGTCGGCGCACCACGTAGCCGCCTCGCCCGCTGGCACGGTTCTGACGCGCTGCCGAGGAATGCCCTCGGTGCTCTTCGTGTACGACAGGCATGCGCCCCGCTCGATCGACGTCGGCCTGCATGCTCGCGCTGCTCACCGCGGCCTGCGCAGGCACGAACGAGGCGGCGACCCATCCGCAGGGCGGCTACGCCCCGCAGGGCGCGCAGCCCTCGGCGGGGCCGGTGGGTCTGCCCGTGCCGCCAGGTGTGCTCGGCGCGCTCGCGAACGCGATCCCACCCGACGCGCCCTGCCCACCGCCGTGGTTGCCTCCCGAGGCGGCCGCGCTGATCGACTGCGCGGCGCTGCGCAGGGCCTCGGGGGCGAGCGTCTACATCCCACGCGCGGTCGCGGCGGCTGCGTTGCCTGCCACGAGCGATCTGCGCTGGCGCGGCCTGGTCGGGCCGGTGAAAGACCAAGCCCAGGTCGGCGCCTGCGCGGGCTTCGCGGTCTCGAGCGTGCTCGACAACCTGAGCCGTCGTTTGGGTCGGAGTGACGTGAGCTCGCCGCTGCACGTCTTCGCGAGCTACTCCGAGCAGGCCGATCTCGGCGCCCTGCGTGGCCGCTACATCACCGGCGAGGAGGTGTGGCCCTACGACCCGGCGCGCGCCTGCGCCTTCGCGAGCTCGAGCTTCGCCGAGGGCTGCTCGTCGTACTACGGCGTTCCCTACGACTCGTGGCGCCAGAGCCCTCAGCTCGTGGGTGAGCGGCAGCGCGCCGATCAGCACGGCCGTGTGCCCGTCACGGCGCTCGAGGAGATCCGCGCGCCGCTCGACCCGGTGCAGCTCGCGGCGCTGCTCGCGGATGGCGAGGCCGTGTGGGCTTCGCTCGCCTTCGAGCGCGCCGTATGGAGCTCGCTCGAGAACAACCGCGGCTCCTTGCTGCCGCCCACGACGTACCCCGAGTCGGCGCACGCCGTGGTCATCGTCGGTTATCGGCCTGGCCCCTTCGGGCGCGAATACATCTTCCAGAACTCGTGGGGCCGAGATTGGGCCGACGGCGGCTTCGCCTACGTGCCGGAGAGCGAGCTCGTGAACCTGTGGCGCCACGGCTACCGCGTGCGCACCGACCCGGTTGCCGGCCTGGGCCCCGCGGCGAGCTCCTGCCCCTCGGGCAGCTCGGTGCTCATGGGCCTGTGCGTACCGGGCCTGAATGCGGTTCCGCCGCCCGTCGCGTGGCCCAACCTCGGCGCTCCGATGGGTACGGGCGCGGCGAACCTGCCCGCTTGCACCGCCAATGCGATGCCGACCCCGTGGGGTTGCGTGGGGATCTGACGCAGGCGCGGCTCAGGCGCCTCTCTCGCGGCGCCTACTTCTTCGCGAGCTTCGCCGCGAGCGCCGCGCGGAGCTCGGGCGAGGTCCACCTCGGCAGCACCACGGCGCGGTAATGGTCGAGCTCGGCGGGTTCGAGCTCGAGCTGGCCCTTCTGGAGCAGCTCCTTGGTGAGCGCGTAGACCTCGCGCGGGTGCGCGGCGAGCTCTGCGAGGCGCGTGCGCCCTGCGGCGACGGCGTCGTCGGCGAGCTCGTCGCAGAGGCCGAGCGCCAATGCGTCTTTCGAGGTGTAGAGCCCCGCGCCCAGCAAGACTCGACGCTGCGCCGTGACCGAGAGCCGCGCTTTGGCGAGCGCGAGCACCCGAGGTGGGAACAAGAGGCCGAGCGCGACCTCGTTGAGGCCGATCTTGGCGCGTGGCTCGGTCGTCATCACGCGGTGGTCGCAGCACATCGCGATCACACAACCACCCGCGATGGCGTGGCCTTGGATGGCGGCGACCGTGGGCGCCGGGTGGTGGAAGAGCGCGAGCACGAGCTCGTCGAGCAGGTCGAGGTAGCGGCCGAGCCCCTCGGCGTCGAGGCCCGCGACCTCGCGCAGATCGAGCCCCGCGCTGAAGGCGTCGCCCGCGCCGGTGACGAGCAAGGGCTCGTTGCCCGCGCCGCGCACGGCCTCGAGGGCCTTCTTCATGACGGCCGTGCCCAGCGCGTTCTTGCCCGGACCTTCGAGTACGACGTCGATCATCGCGCTGCTCCTCTCGCCTCAGCCACCTTCGCCGCCCGCGCTCTCCCCCGGCCACACGCCGCTCACCACGCGCTCGAGCCCGGCGAGATCCTTGCTGCGCTCCACCTCGCCGAAGCCACGCTCGGTGAACATGCGCTCGACCTCCGGGGCCTGGCCCGCGCCGAGCTCCATCGCGAGCACGCCGCCGGGTCGGAGGTACGCGGGCGCTTCGTCGATGATGCGCCTCGTGATCTCGTAGCCGTCGTCGCCACCGAAGAGCGCCACGTGCGGCTCGAAGTCGCGGATGTTGCCGGCGAGCTCGTGCGCGTCGACCTTCGGGATGTAGGGCGGGTTCGCGGTGATGAGCTCGAAGCGCGGCGCCTCGAGGCCGAGGTCGGCGTAGAGATCCGAGGCGCGGAACCAGGTGTGCGGCACCACGCCGAGGCGCTGCGCGTTGTCCCGCGCGACCTCGAGCGCGCCTTCGGAGATGTCGGTGCCGAGCACCTTCCAGGTGGGGCGCTCGTGCGCGAAGGCGATCGCGACGCAGCCCGAGCCGGTGCAGAGATCGAGCGCGTGGCCGCCGAGCGAGCTCGCCTCGGTGCGCCGGAGCGCGACCTCGACGAGGATCTCGGTGTCGGGCCTCGGCACGAGCACGCGTTTGTCGACCCTGAAAGGCAGCCCCCAGAACTCACGCTCGCCGCGCAGGTAGGCGACGGGCTCGCCGGCGCGCCTGCGTTTGTGGAGCTCGCGGTAGCCGGCGAGCTCGTCCGGCAGGAGCGGTCGCTCCGAGTCGAGGATGAGCTGGATGCGCGTGGAGCCGAGCACGTGCGCGAGCATGAGCTCGGCGTCGAGCCTGGGCGTGTCGCTGTCGCGCGCCCTCAGATCGTCGGCCGCCCACGCCAGCACGCGGCGGATCGTCCAGGCCTCGGCGCTCAATGAGCCTGGCTCGGCTGGAGGGACCCGCCGGCGGCCTGCACGGCGGCCTCGACCTCGGCGCGGATCTCGGCGAGGCGAGGCTCGCTCTTCGCCTCGAAGCGCAGCACGAGCACCGGCTGCGTATTCGAGGCGCGGCAGAGGCCCCAGGCGCCGTCGCCGAAGTCGATGCGCGCGCCGTCGATCGCGAGCACGGGGTGGCTCGCCTCGAAGTGAGCGCGCACCTTGGCGACGACCTCGAACTTGTGCTCGTCCGCGACGTCGACGCGGATCTCCGGCGTGGCGTAGGTGCGGGGCACGTCGCCGAGCAGCTCGCCGAGCCCCTTCTGGTGCTGCGCGACGATCTCGAGCAGGCGCAGCGCCGCATAGATGCCGTCGTCGAAGCCGAGCCAGCGATCGGCGAAGAAGAGGTGGCCGCTCATCTCACCAGCGAGCAGCGCGCCCTCGGCCTTCATCATCGACTTGATGAGCGAGTGGCCCGTGCGCGCGTAGAGCACGCGCCCGCCGCGCGCGCGCACGTCGTCGAAGAGCGTCTCGGAGCATTTGACCTCGCCCAGGATCGTCGCGCCCGGATGCTCGGCGAGCAGCGCCCGCGAGAAGAGGATCATGAGCTTGTCGCCCCAGACGATCTCGCCGTGCTCGTCGATCGCGCCGAGGCGATCGCCGTCGCCGTCCCAGGCGAGCCCGAGCTTGGCGCCCGTCGAGAGCACGCGCTCGCGCAAGGCGACGAGGTTCTCTGGAAGGGTCGGGTCGGGGTGGTGGTTCGGGAAATTCCCGTCGATGTCGCAGTAGAGCGGGTCGACGTCGAGCCCGAGCGCGCGCAACGCACGCAAGCCGAGCGGTCCAGCGGCGCCGTTGCCCGCGTCGACGACGACCTTCATCGAGGAGGCCGAGGCGGGCAGGCGCGTCGAGCGGCGCAGCTCCTCGATGTAGGCGACCGCGACGTCGCGCTCGCCGTAGGAGCCAGGCGCCGCAGCGGCCGGCTCGGGGCCCTTCTCGATGCGCTCGAGCAAGGCCTGGATGTCGGCGCCGAAGAACGAGGCCTTGCCACGCATGAGCTTCAGCCCGTTGTCGGGGCCAGGGTTGTGGCTGCCGGTGATCTGGATGGCGCCGTCGGTCCCGAGGCTGAAGGCCGCGAAGTAGAGCTGCGGCGTGGGCCCGATGCCGATGTCGACGACCTCCGCGCCCACGTGGCGCAACCCACGGACGAGCGCGGCGTGGATGCGCGGGCTCGAGAGGCGACCGTCGCGGCTCAGGGCAACGAGCGGCGCGCGCCCGGCGAGCTCTTCGCGCAGCGTCGCGGCGTAGGCTGCGCCGATGCGCTCGACGAGCTCGCTCGAGAGGTCGCGCTCGGCGACGCCGCGGATGTCGTATTCGCGGAAGATGTGGCGAGGCAGCTGCATCGGGGAGAGCGCTTACCAGAGTTGGGGGCGGGCGGCTCGCGCGGTGCGTCACCCGTCGTCACCGTGCTGGCACCCGTTCGGCGCATGGAAGTCACCGATTCGACACGCTACGCTTCCGCCCGATGCGTTCGCTTCTCCGCCTGGGCGCCCTGTCCTTCCTCTTGCTGGCCGCGTGTGACAGCGCCGACGCGGACGGCGAAGGCGGCGGCGGCACGGGCGACTTCCCGGCCCCCGAGCCCTTGCCCGCGCTCTCACGCGCGCCGCTCAGCACCGAGGAGCGCCTCGCCCCCGTCGCGCAGCCCGGGCCGGCGACGCTCGATCCTCGGCGCCCCGAGGACATGAGCATCCTGCTCGAGGACGGCTTCGGCGATCACTCCACGATCGAAGGCGAGCCCGTGATCCAGCGCACCTTCGACGGCAGCGCGCCTCCCGCACCCGGCTCCGCGCGCTCCTTGGTGTCGCGCTTCGTGCACCTCGCGGACATCCAGCTCGCCGACGACGAATCGCCCGCGCGCGTCGCGAACTTCGACACCGCGAACGGGCTCACGGGCGGTGCCTACCGCCCGCAAGAGGGGCACCAGTGCAACATCCTCAACGCCGCGGTTCGCACCATCAACCGCGTGCACGAGGAGACGCCGATCGATCTGGTGATCCTCGGCGGCGACAACGCCGACAACGCGCAAGCGAACGAGGTCGAGTGGGTCACGGCGATCCTCTCGGGCAGCGACTCGGTCGAGTGCGACTCGGGCGACGACGACGACCCCACCCCGGGGCCCGCGAACGACCCGAAGGACCCCTTCTACGCGGATGGACTGCTCGTGCCCTGGGTCTGGGTCATGGGCAACCACGACATCCTCAACCAGGGCAACCTGCGCCTCGCCGACAAGGCCGGCGAGTACGTCTCGAACTACTCGGCCATGGGCACACGCGATTGGTCCTTGCCCGGCGCGCCGGTGGTCGTCGGCGACATCGTGCCCGACGAGCGCAGGCGCGCGGTCGATGGCAGCGCGATCCTCGCGCACGTGGCGAACGACGGCGACGGTCACGGCGTCTCGGCCGAGGCCATCGAGTCCGGGAGAGCTTTCTACACCTACGATATCCCGAACACGCCGATCCGCTTCATCGTCGTCGACACCGCGGCCCCCACCGGCGGCGCCGAGGGTGTGGTGCGCCGCCCCGAGGTCGAGGGCTTCGTCATCCCCGCGCTCGACGCGGCGCTCGCCGCCGGGAAGTACGTGATCGTGACCTCGCACCACGCATCTGCGCTCTTCACCGACGGCTCGACCTTCGGCGGGATCGAGCAGAAGGACGCTGTGCTCACCGACGAGTGGCGCGATCTGCTCGGCACCTACCCAAACGTGCTCATGCACCTCGCCGGGCACACGCACCACCACAAGCTGCAGCGCATCGACCCGAGCGTGGGCTACTCCTACTGGGAGGTGGAGACCTCGGCGCTCGCCGACTTCCCCCACCAGATGCGCCTCGTCGAGGTCTGGGATCAGGACAACGGCTACTTCACGCTGAGGCTCGTCGCCTTCGACTACCAGACCGAGAACGACCCGATCGCCGCCGAGGGTCGAAGGCGCGGCATCATCGACTACGCCTCGGCTTGGCAGGGCGACGGCCGGGGCCGCGCCGAGGACCGCAACGTCGAGCTCTGGGTGCCCGTGCCCGACTGAGCTCGGTGGGGGCGCCGAGCGGCGCGCGGCGCCTCAGCCCGCGCCCACGCCGAAGACGAGCAAGCCGAGAAAGACCGCGTAGCTCAGCAAGAGCAGCGCGCCTTCGAGGCGGCTCAGCTTGCGCGCGGTGCGCAACGACACCGCGGCGATGAGCGTGAGCACGCCGAGCGCGCCGACGTCGACGACGATCGACGCCAGCGGCGCCTCGACCGGGTTCAGGATCGCGGCGGCGCCGAGGATGAGCAGCACGTTGAAGACGTTGGAGCCGACGATGTTGCCGACGGCCATGTCCGAGTGACCGCGGAAGGCGGCGACGAGCGAGGCCGCGAGCTCGGGCAGGGAGGTGCCGACGGCGACGATCGTGAGTCCGACGACGCGCTCGCTCATGCCGACGGCGGCAGCGAGGCCGACGGCGCCGCGCACGAAGACGTCGCCACCGAGCACGAGCGCGGCGAGGCCCACGAGGCCGATGATGACGAGGCGAAGCTTGGAGTCGCCTGGAGGCGCGCCGGCCTCCTCGGCGCTCTGCTCCGCCTCTTCGACCACGTCGGTGCCCTTGCGCGAGCGCAAGAGCACGGCGGTGAAGGCGACGGAGCCTGCGGCGAGCGCGAAACCCTCGATGCGGCTGATCTGGCCGTCGAGCAGGACGAGCGGCACGAGCAAGGTGGAGAGCACGAGCATCGGCACCTCGCGCCGGATCAGCGTGCCCGCGACGCGCGGCGGCGCGATGAGCGCCGTCACGCCGAGGATGAGGCCGAGGTTCGCGATGTTGGAGCCCACCGCATTGCCGAGCGCGATGGCGCTCTTGCCGCCGAGCGCGGCGCGGATCGTGACGGCGAGCTCGGGTGCGCTCGTGGCGTAGGCGACGACGGTCATGCCCACGACGAGCGGGCTCACCCCGAACTTGCGCGCGAGACCGGCGGCGCCCTTCACGAGCCACTCAGCGCCGAGGTAGAGCAGGAGCCCGCCCGCGGCGAGCAAGCCGATATCTGCGACGAGCGGCATGGAGGCTGGCCAATCTCTCACGAATCCTGGTTCAGCTGTAGACCGTCACGCGCTCCGCGCCCCGGTCGGGCGAAGCCGTGGGGAGCGCCGCAGGCGTTGCAGAGCGGCCCGGGTGCACCAGGCTGGCGCGGCGCAAAGCCTGCCCGCACCGCAGCGGTGCAGGGCAAGCGCGCGTCCCGAGCTGCTCGTGCCTCGCCCGCGCCGCCAGCGCCGGTTTCGCGCGGAGGAGCTCCGCGTTCGTCCGCGTGTCCCGCTGGCCTCCGCCTTGCAAAACACGGCTTCGAAGAGGAGGCAGCCATGAAGGTTCCGCACTGGGGTCAGGTCGTCGCTCAGCCGCACGAGTATCTCATCCAGATCCGCAACGGGCGCGTGCGTCGGCACGGCCAAGGAGCGAGCTGCTTCAAGTGGCCGGGCGACAGCGTCGCGCTCGTGAGCACGTCGATCGCGAAGCTCTCGTTCTCGGCCGACCAGGTCACGCGCGAGAAGGTGGGCGTCGAGGTCACGGGCCTCGCCGTGTACCGCGTGGTGGAGCCGATGCTCGCCTACCGCATGATCGACGGCGATCTCACGCGGCTCACCGACATCCTGCGCGAGATGTTCGTCGGTGCGACGCGGCGCATCGTCGCGGGGCTCTCGCTCGAGGACTGCATCACGCACCGCAAGGAGCGCGTCGCGAGCGCGCTCGTCGAGGAGATCGCGCCGGTGCTCGCGGGGCAGGGCGCCATGGGCGACACGACGAGCCAGGGCTGGGGCGTGGTGCTCGACACGATCGAGATCCAGAACGTGCGCGTGCTCTCCGAGGAGGTGTTCGCGAGGTTGCAGGCGCCCTACCGCGAGTCGCTCGCGCTCGAGGCGCTCAAGGCGCGCGAGCAGGTCGAGGAGGAGCAGGCGCGCATCTCGGTCGCGAGGCAACGCGCCGAGGAGCAGGCGAAGCGCACGATGATGGCCGAGGAGGAGGCGCGCCTCGAGGCCGAGCGGCGGCGCGACGTCGAGCGTGCGCGCCACGAAGAGGCGCTCGCGAAGGCCGCGCTCGCGGCCGACATCGAGCGCGCGGTCGAGCGGGAGCGCGCCGAGCAAGAGCGCAAGAAGAGCGTGCTCGCAGCGGAGCTCGAGCGGCGCGCGAAGCAGAGCGACGCCGAGCTCGCGCAGGCGAAGCGGCAGAGCGAGGCGGAGCTCGAGCGTCGGGCGCGCGTGCACGAGGCGGAGCTGGAGCAACAGAGGAAGCTCCACGAGGCGGCGCTCGAGCAAGCGAAGCGGCAGATCGAGCTCGACCGGGAGAAGGCGCAGGCGGAGCTCGCGACCAGGCGTGAGCAGGCCGAGCTCGAGGCGGAGACGCTGCGCGCTGCACGCGCAGCGCGCGCGGATCTGAGCGACCGGCAGCTCGAGGAGCTCGTGCTGAGCGAGACCCTGCCGCGCATGGCCGACGCCTTCCGCGGATCGTTCGGCGAGATCCACCTCACCGCCGCGAGCGGTCAGAGCTCGGAGCTCTTCACGTTCTTGTCGTCGGGCATCGAGCAGGTCGCCCGCGCGACCCGCCGCGTGAAGAGCGAGGTCGCACCGGGCGCGAGCGACTGAGCGCGGCTCAGCCCGCGCTCGGAGCTCCGGCCTCGGCCTCGGCCTCGTCCACGTCGTCGGGCCCGACGGGAGGCTCGGGCAGCTGGGCCTGGCGACTCACGCCGCGGAACACGTAGTCGACGTAGGGCACGGGCGGCTCGGCCCAGAGGAAGAAGTCGTCGGCGAGGATGCCCATCGGCGCGCCGTCGCAGAGCTCGACGATCGAGATGCTCGGCCCCTCGACGTAGACCGGCGCCGAGGGGTTCGCCTCGACGCGCGACTCGGCGATCGCCGCGATCGCGCCGGTGTGCCGCTCGGCGTCGAGCTGATCGATCGGCAAGAAGACCCAGTCGAGCCAGACCAGCTCGGGGAAGGGCGGGTCTTCGGGATCGCACTCGAAGGGCTCGTGCTCGGCGATCGGCAGCCCGGCCTTCTCGAAGGCTTCGACCAGCCTCTCGCGCCGCACGGCCGCTTGGTCGCCCGGGCCCCAGAAGGCGAGGAAGACCTCGATGATCTCCTCGAGCGAGGCCTTGCGCCACAGCGAGGGATCGCGCGAGCCGAGCTCGAGGCCGGGCTCCCTCGCGACGCGCGCGTCGAAGGCCGCGGCGTGCTTCTCGAACATCGGCAGATCGCGCAGCGCACGATCGACCGTGAAGTGGACGCGGTGGTCGACCTCCTGGAGGTAGCGGTGCTTCTCCATCGCGCGCAACAGGCGCGCGACCTCGTCGACCATCCGGACCGCGAAGCTCCACGAGAGCATCATCGGGACACCTCCTCTTCTCTGCCCGACGTCGCGGCCGGGATGGGCATCGTGCTGGGCGAGCTCGTGGTGCGCAGGGTGCCTGCGAACCAGACGATCTGCCCGTCCGAGCGCCTCACGATCATGGGTTTCGCGTACACCTGATTGGGATCGAGATCGACCCAGCGGCCTTCTTCCCACACCCAGCGTCGCCCGCGCCAGATCCATTGTCCGTCGATCCACGCCGGACGCTCGAAATCGCGGGGGGGATAGGGCACGACGTCGACCCTGGCCGCGGGAGGCGGGTACGGCACCACGACGGGGACCGAGCCCGCGTGATCGCCGGAGGGAGGCACCGGGAGAGGCGTCGAGCACGCCGCGAGCGCGATCGACGAGAGCAGCAGCGCGGTGATCACCCGAGCTGCCACAGGAAGACCACGTCGCGGAGGAAGGGAGCGAAGAGCAAGAGCTCGAGCGTGGCGAGCGCGAGGAAGGGGCCGAAGGCGAGCGCGGACTGCAGGCCCTCGTTCTCTCGGTCGGCGAGCTCGTCTTCGGCGCGCCACTCCTCGAGCGCCTGCTCGCGCTCCTCGGGCGGCAGCGCCTCGATCTCGGCGAGGATCGCCTCACGCTCCTCGCGCACGGCCTCGGGCTCCTCGAGCGAGCCACCGAAGAGGCGCACCAGCACCAGGATCACGACGCCCTGTACGGCGCCGGCGGAGAGCCCGAAGAGCGCGCCCTGCCAGCCGAACCACGCGCCCGTGACCATGAGGATCATGCCGTCGCCCGAGCCCATGCCGGGGCGGCCGCGGGTCCAGCGGTAGACGCGGTCGATCGCGAACACGACCCCGTAGCCCGCTGCCGCGCCGATGATCGCGTCGATGAAGCCCAGATCACGGAGCGACGCGGTGGCGATGCCGAGCGCGGCGCCCGCGTAGTTCGCCGGGTCGGGCAGGACGAGCATGTGCTCGAGATCGATGAAGGCCGTCGCGACGAGGCCGAGCGCGAGCGCGAGGCTCGTCGCGTAGATGGCGCCGGCGCGCGCGACGCTGGTCGTGAGCGCGGGCAGCGGGATGATGAGCAGCTCCACGATCGCGAGCGAGAGCACGCCGCCGATGAGCTCGACGAGCGGGTAGCGCGCCGAGAGCTTGGCGCCGCAGCAGGCGGTCTTGCCGCCGAGCAGCACGTAGGACACGACCGGGATGTTCTGCCAGGGGCGCACCGCGGCGCCGCAGCTCGTGCAGTGCGAGGGCGGAGAGACGACGCTCATGCCGCGCGGCACGCGGTAGATGACGACGTTGAGGAAGCTCCCCCACAAGAGGCCGAAGGCGACGGCGAAGCCGCGCAGGAACCACAGGGGAAAGAAGTCCAGCGTCAAAGCCGCCCGAGGATACTCCGCCGCGCCTCGTGCGTGGGGCCGAGTGCGCGACGGCGAAGCTGCGTGGCTGCGAGACTCTGGAGGGCGAGACCGTGAGCCTCAGCTGCGGTGCAGCGCTCGCTCGATGGCCCGGACGAGCTCGTCGAGGCCGAAGGGCTTGGGCAGTACGGCGGTGCGCGCAGAGAGCGGGCCGAGGCGGGTGCGCAGCGCCTGCTCGCCGTGGCCGCTCATGAGCACGGCGCCTGCGCTCGGGAAGCGCTCGGCCACGATCTGCAAGAGCTCGTCGCCGCGCATGAAGGGCATGGAGAAGTCGACGACGAAGAGGTCCGGCGGAGGCCCGGCGTCGAGCAGCGCGAGCGCGGCGCGACCGTCGGCGGCCTCGTCGACGTCGAGGCCGAGCTCGGCGATCACGCGCACGAGCATCGTGCGCAGCGGCGCCTCGTCGTCGACGACGACCGCGCGCATGCGCTTCGTACCCGCGCCCAGGGTGTTCGCTCCGTCGCTCATGCCTCGCCCCAGGCGCAGGCTAGCCTGCGTCGGCCCGATGGGGATCGGAAACCTACGGAGGACGACTTCTTCGCCAAAGGAGCGCCGCGCGCAGACGCGCCCAGCCGTCGTCGAATGCGTCGAAGGCGCAGATTTGCAGCCCCAACAGCTCCGCTGCGCGGCTCAGCGTCGCGTAGGCGCCGTGGGCCTCGAGCGAGTCGGTCGGCGAGGGGCGCCGCGCGAAGACGAAGGCCGGCGGGCGTTCGGTGAGCGGTCTGCGCGCGAGGAAGCGCGCGCGCTGTGCGAGCAACCACCAGATCGTCCATTCCTCGCGCGTGAGCGAGAGCCCCACGAAGAGCAGCGGGCGCTCGAGCGCCGTGGCGACCCAGCTCGAGCGCCTGCGCGTGGGCCTCGGCGAGGCGAGCTTCGCGTGCGCGTCGAAGGCCGCCTGCACGGCGGAGAGGCGCGCACCGTAGGCGCGCGCGCCGAGCACGATCGAGCGCGGATCCGAGCAGTGGCCGTGAGGGAACCACACCGTCGTCTGGCCCACGCTCGCCGCGAGCGAAGCGCGTGCGGAGGCGCCGCGAGCGCGCGCTCTGGGCACGACCCCCGGCCCGGTCAGCACCTCGTCGAAGTTGAAGCTCAACACGTCTTCGAAGCCGAGGCGTAGGAAGGAGCGCACGAAGGGTCGCGCGAGCCGCTCGGTGCGGCGGTCGTCCAAGAGGCGCTCGGCCACCGCGCCGCGCAGCTCGTCGTCCCAGCGGTGCGCGGCGCGCGAGCGCCCACCGTTCGCCTCGCGCTCGGTGAGCTCGCTGAGCATCGCGTCCCAGAGCAGCGTCGTCTGCCCGGGTACGTCGAGCTCGATGCTGCGGCTCGCGCGCCCGAGCTCGTAGCGCTCGGCGACCTCACGCAGCAGCCTGAGCCAGTCGATCGGCGCGACCTGGGCCTTCGAGCTCGAGGCGCGCAGGCCCTCGCGCACGCCCTGGGTCACGAAGCCCGAGCCCAGCACCGGCACGAGCGCGCTCA
Organism: uncultured Polyangiaceae bacterium; assembly: GCA_938004785.1. Classification (GTDB taxonomy): domain Bacteria; phylum Myxococcota_A; class Polyangia; order Polyangiales; family Polyangiaceae; genus CALKVW01. Next base: position 60,397 of record CALKVW010000211.1, on the reverse strand, counting down.
GGCGGGGGCCGAGGCGAGAAGTGCGAGTGGCCTCGGCGAGCGCGTCGAAGGCGTCGGACACGCGCGCGACTCTACACGAGCGCACGCGACTTGCGCGTGAGGCACGACCCTGGCAAACGCTACGAGCATGAACGGCGCCTCCAGGCTCGCGCTCGCAGCGCTCCAGGTCGCTGCGCTCGCCTGCAGCTCGGGCGGCGGCGACGCGCCTCCGGGCGGCGCCTCGGCGGCGCCCACCGAGGTTGCCGCGAAGGGCCCGGTCGTCGCCGCCGCCGAGGAGACGACGCCGGTCGCGTCGAGCAGCGCCGAGGCCGCGCGCGAGCCCACGGTGCCGATCCCTGCCGGGCGCTTCCACGCAGGCAGCGTGCCCGGCGATCTGGGGCGCGACGCGGTGCTCGAGCCCGCGGAGCTCGAGCTGGAGCTCGGCGCCTTCGACATCGATCGTCTGCCCTACCCGAACGAGCTCGGCGCGCCGCCGAAGCGAGGCGTGAAGCGCAGCGAAGCCGCGAAGCTCTGCGAGGCGCGCGGCCGCAGGTTGTGCACGGAGCTCGAGTGGGAGCGCGCCTGCAAGGGCCCGGCCGAGACGGCCTACCCCGGCAGCCAGGGCGCCGATCCTCGCTGCGCCAGCGAGCCCGAGAAGTGTGCGAGCGGCTTCGGTGTGCTCGCGATGGGCAGCCTGCGCGAGTGGACGGCGAGCGACGTCGCCGAGCTCGCGGGGCTCGTGCCCAAGGGCGCGGCGGTGCGTGGCGCGGCGAAGGGCTCGGCGGAGGTCGACCGGCGCTGCGCCAAGCGCGCGAGCGTCGCGCCCGAGGCCGAGGCCGAAGACATCGGCTTCCGTTGCTGCGGAGGCGAGGCGAGCGCGGCGAGCATCCCCGCCCCGGAGAAGAAGCCCGTCTGGCAGAAGACGAAGCTCTCCGCCGAGACGCTGGGCGAGATGCTCGCGACGGTGCCGCAGCTGCGCAAGCTCGAGGGCAAACCGAAGTACTTCGACGAGGCCGTCGTGAAGGACGTGCTCTTGCGCGGCAAGGTCGAGGACGCGAAGGGCTACACGCTCACGACCGAGCCGCTCCTGTGGAGGCCGGTGCCCGGCGAGGAGATCCTGCTCGTCACCGCGCGCGTCGGCGACGACACCATCGTGGTCGCCTTCCACCGCTTGCCGGGCGACCGCCACCGCCTCGGCTCCTCGCTCGTGCTGAAGAAGGAGCCGGCCGCCGCGGTGCTCGCCTACGACACGAGCGTCGACGCCAGGCTCGAGTGGGCGACCTGCTGGAAGTGCCCGGGTGAGGCCGGGCGAATCACCTACCGAGATCGCGGGCGTGTGGTGATCACGCAAGAGTGACGCGAGCCCGAGGCAAGCGGGAGGCGTATGCTCGAGAGATGCTCGTCTTCCGCCAGCTCTTCGACGCGGTGTCGTCGACCTACACCTACCTGCTCGCCGACGGCGAGACGAAGGACGCCGCGCTGATCGACCCCGTGTTCGAGAAGTTCCAGCGCGACGCGGCGCTCGTGCGCGAGCTCGGCCTGCGCCTGCGCTACACCGTCGACACCCACGTGCACGCCGACCACGTGACCGCGGCGTGGGTCTTCCGCGAGGCGCTCGGGAGCCGCATCGTGCTCTCGAAGCGCGCGGGCGCCGAGGGCGTCGACCTCGGGGTCGACGACGGCGACCACCTCGAGCTCGGCCGCCACCGCATCGGCGTGCTCGCCACGCCAGGCCACACCTCGGGCTGCCTCACCTACGCCCTCGACGCGCAGCGCCTCGCCTTCACCGGCGACGCGCTGCTCATCCGCGGCGCGGGCCGCACCGACTTCCAGCAGGGCAGCGCGAAGACGCTCTACCACTCGATCACCGAGCGAATCTTCTCGCTCGGCGAAGAGACGCGGATCTACCCGGCCCACGACTACGCGGGCCGCACCGTGACGACGGTGGCCGAGGAGCGCGCGCACAACCCGCGCGTCGGTGGCGGCGCGAACGAGCGCGACTTCGTGGGCTACATGGAGAACCTGCACCTGCCGCATCCCAAGCAGATCGACCACGCGGTGCCGGCGAACCTGCGCTGCGGCAAGCCGAGCGAGCCCTTCCAGATCGAGCCCGCGAGCTGGGGGCCGGTGGCGATCAACTACGCAGGCCTGCCCGAGATCGAGGCCGACTGGGTCGCCGAGCACCTCGCGGAGCTCTGCGTGCTCGACGTGCGCGACGCCGACGAGCTCGGCGAGGGCGCGATCGCCGGGGCCCTGCACATCCCGCTCGCCGAGCTGCGCGATCGAGCGGGCGAGGTGCCGCGCGACAAACCGGTGGTCACCCTCTGCCGCTCCGGGCGGCGCAGCGCGCAGGCCACCGTGGTGCTGAAGGGCGCCGGCCTCTCCGAGCTCGCGAACGTCGCCGGTGGCATGATCCGCTGGCGCGACCGCGGCTTGCCGGTGCGCTGAAGGCGGCGCGCGCCCGCGCTCAGCCGCCGCTCGCCTCTCGGGGCTCGCCGGCGGCCTCGGGCTCGCTGGCCGGCTCGCTCGGCAGCTTGCCTTCGACGCGGTCGAGCAGCTCCATCACCTCGCGCTCGGTGGCCTCGCGGTGCTCGAGCGGGACGACGTGCGTCCCGAGCGTGGCCCAGAGCTTCGCCTTCGGCATCGCCTCGGCCATCTTCTTGGCGAGCGCCGGCGGCGTGAAGCTGTCGCGGTCGCCCGCGACGACGAGCGCGGGCACATCGATGGAGCTCAACAGATCTTCGGCGCTGTGCTCGCCTGCGGCCTGCAGCATGCGCAGGAACATCGGCGGGTCGATGTCGACCATGTGCTCGAGATAGGGCACGAGATCGTCGGGGCGGATGAGCTCTTTGTCGACCTCGCCGAGCGCGAGCGCCGCCTTCAGCGCGAGCGGCGCGGGCACGCTGCCCCAGAGCGCGCGCGCGACGCGCGGCGAACGATCGACCGCGGCGATGAGCCGGGGGAGGATCTGCGCGAGCGCGTCGGTCCCCTTGAAGGAGTGCGTCACGCGGCTGGGCGCACCGCAGAACAAGGCGAGCCCGCGCACGCCCGCGGCGTGGTGCCGCATCGCCTCGAGCGCGACCTGGCAGCCCATCGAGTGGCCGAAGAGCACGACCTCCGGGTCGCCGAGCGCGGCGCGCACGGCGGCGAGGTCGGCCGCGTGGTCTTCGACGCGGATCCGCGCCGCGTCGACGGGGCTGCGGCTCCGCCCGTGGCCGCGGTAATTGAAGTGCGCGACGTTCACGCGCTCGGCGAGCGCGTCGAAGAGGTACTTCCAGATGAAGCCGTCGCAGGCGATGCCGTCGCAGAGCACCGCCCAGAGTGCCTGTCCCGGGGGGCCCGAGCGCCTTCGCAGGTAGAGCTCGGTGCCGTCGTCGGCGCGAACGAAGGATTCGGTGAGGACGGACATGGTGGGGTCTTGGGCCACCAGCGGCTCCCCAGCACACGAAGAGCGCGCCAGCCGCGAGCCCGCCGGCCGCGAGCCCGCCATCCGGGAGCCGCCATTTGGGAGCCGCAGAGCGTGCGGCGACGCAGCGGCGCGTCAGCGGGAGAGCAGGGTCGAGCTCACTCGGCGGAGCTCACTCGCCCGAGTCGTCGTCTTCGTCGCCGCCGACGTCGTTCACGCTCGGCAGCTTCTTGATCTCGACGCGCGCGAGCTTCCAAGCGCGCTGCACGACCCAGGAGAGCGAGCGGTCGAGCCGGGCGGCCTCCTCCTTGATCTCCTGGAGCATCGACTCCGGGAAGTAGAGGCTCTGCTTCCGCTTGTCGGTCTTCGACGCATCGGCGTTGCGCAAGTCCTTGTCGTTCATCGAGCTCACCTTCGTCGTCTCACCGTCACCCACGCTGGGCAGACGCGTGCGCCAGCGTAGCACGTGCACCGGTCGGGGAGGATTCCTTCCCTCATCCGCGCACGTACAGCAGAGTTACACGACCGCGGGGCCCGCCGTAAAGCGCGGCTTCGCGAGGCTTCGCCTCAGATCGCGTCGGGCGAGACCCTCAGATCGCCTCGGGGGAAACCTCAGATCGCCTCGGGGGAAACGATGTGGCCGGCGATCGCGCTCGCCGCGACCACGAGAGGGCTCGCCAGGTAGACCTGGCCGGGCCCGCTGCGCCCCGGGAAGTTGCGGTTGATCGCCGAGACCGTGACCTCTTCCTTCGTGAAGGAGACACCCGGGCCGGCCTTGATGCAGGCGCCGCAGCTCGGATCCACGAGCTCCGCGCCGGCCTTGGTGAAGACCTCGATGTAGCCCTTCTGCTCGGCGTAGCGGCGGATGTCCTGGGAGCCGAACTGGATGTAGAGGTGCACGCCGTCGGCGACCTTCTTGCCTCGCTCGACCGCGCGCGCGAGCACCGAGGCGTACATGTCCATGTCGGCCTTCTTGCCGCCGGTGCAGGAGCCGCCGTAGGCGATGTCGATCTTCACGGGTGCGCCCTGCTTCGCCTCGAGCTCGCGCAGCGCCACGCCGTTGCGAGGGTCGCCGGGCAGGGCCACCATCGGCTCGATCGCGCCGAGGTCGACGTCGAAGCTCGCGAAGTAGCTCGCGCCCGGGTCGGCCTTCACGATCTGCGCCCGCACCTCGTCGGCCGAGAGGCCGCGCTGCTTCACGAGGTAGTCGACGATCACCTCGTCGGCCTCGATGATGCCGGTGAAGCCGCCTGCCTCGACGGCCATGTTGGTGAGCGTGGCGCGCTCGTCGAGGCCGAGCCCACGCACGCCGTCGCCCGCGAACTCGAGCACCTTGCCGATGCCCTCGCCGCTCCGCCAGAAGGGCTGCGACAGCAGGTGGAGCATGACGTCCTTCGCGGTGACGCCCGGGCGGAGCGAGCCGTGGAGGTTGAAGCGCGCCGTCTCCGGCACGGCGAGGCGCACGTCGCGCGTGAGCCAGGCGTTGGCCATGTCGGTGGAGCCGACGCCGAAGGCGAAGCAGCCGAGCGCGCCCGCCATGCAGGTGTGCGAGTCGGTGCCGGCGACGACCTGACCGGGCAGCGCGATCGCCTCGATCACCTTGTTGTGGCAGATCGCCTCGGAGCCGACGGTCTTCCCCTCGCGCACGACCTCGCCGTAGAGCTTGATGCCGTGGCGCTTCGTGAAGCTCTCCTGCACGGTGGCGAGCTGCTGCGACTGCTCGCGCAGGCCGAGCTTGATGTGGGCTTCGGGCATCACCTGATCGAGGAAGGTGAGGTGATCGCGGAAGGCCCACACGCTCTCGGGGTGCGTGACCGTGGCGCCTTTGCCGAGCGCCGCGACGAAGAGCGACTCGGCCATGGGCGTGACGTACTCGTGCGAGAAGCGCACGTCGGTGCGCACGAAGAGCGAGTCGCCCGGCTTCACCGCCGGCACGCCGAGCTTGCCGCTCTTCGCGTCGACCACGGCGCGCGAGGCGATGATCTTCTCGCAGAGCGTCATCGGGCGCGCGGCCGTGTCGATCGCAGGAGGCGAGACCTCGCCGGCCAGGCGCGCGCGGTTGTAGGCGAAGAGCCCGCCGTACTCGACGACGTCGGCGCTGATGCGGTCGAGGCCCTTGGTGAACTCGGAGATCGGGATCTCCTCGCCCGCGGCGAGGCGATCGAGGATCGAGAAGTCGGTCGTCGTGAGCAGGCCGATGTTCTGGCAGTTCTGCCCGTAGATCTTCTCGATGCTCTTGGCGACGACGACCTGCACACCGCACTCGCGCTCCGAGTAGGGGGCCGTCTCGCGCGAGGAGCCGCAGCCCTTGGAGCGGCCGCTCACGATGACGCCGAAGCCGCCGCTCTTGATGGAGTCGCGCTCGATCACGCCGCCGCGCAGGCCGACGAGGCAGTACCGCGCGAGCGTCTCGTCGTAGTAATAACAAACCCAGCCAGGGGTGAGCTCGTCGGTGGAGATGTTGTCGACGAGCGGGAGCGCCTTGCCTTCGTCGAGCGGGAGATCGGCGCCCGCGAGCTGCTTCTTCAGGAGCTCGGCGTCTTCGGTCAGAAAGAGGATGCGGCCAGCGACCTTGACGGATGTTCGGCGTGCCATGAAACCTCCCGCGAGCAGACGAAGGGTCATAGCCCGTGAGGTGGGCTCCGCCAAGGGCTCGAGAGGAACGCCGCCTTGAGTGACGAAGGCCTTCCCGCGCGAGCTCCGCGCGCGCCGAACACCCCGAGGCCCGGCGCGATGCGCTACCTCGCGTTCGTCGCAGCCGCAGCGATCGGGTGGATCAGCGGGCGCGGCAGCGCGCTCGTGGTGCCGGTGGGCTCCTTCGAGCGGCTCGCACCGACCACCACGCCGAGCGCTGCGGCAGCGGTCGAAGCGCCCGCGCATGCCAGCGCACGGGCGCCCTCGCTCGTCGTGAGCGCGGCGCCCAGCGCGGGCGCGGTCGGATCCGGCGAGGCCAGCGTAGCCGAGGGAGCGGGAATCTCCGCCGAGCTGCTCGCACGCGCCGAACGCGGCGAGCTCGAGGCGCTCAAACGCATCGAGCTCAGGGCCCAGTCCGAGCGCGGCATCGACGAAGCGCGTGCGCTGGTGCTCGGTCACGCAGAGCTCACGCGTCGCGACGGCGTCCGGCTCGTCGAAGACCTCGGGCGCGATGCCTCGCTGTGGAAGGACCGCGCGACGCTCGCGCGGCTCGTCGAGCTCGCGCGTGATCCCAGCGTCGCTCCCGACGTGCTCGCCGCGCTCGCGCGCACCGGGCACCCCACGGCGGCGGATCTGCTCGACGCGCTGCGCCTCGACTTCCCGGCCGGCTCGCGCCTCGGGCTGTACGCCGGCGATCTGCTCTACTCCGCGGAGGTGCGCCGTACGTGGAGCGAGCCGCTCCGGGTTTCGATCGAGCTGTCGCAGGTCGCGGGTTGCCCGAGGGTGCTCGCGCTGCTCGAACGCGCGGCCGAGAAGGCCGACGAGCGCGCGCTCGGGGCGCTCGAGCGCCTCGGGGCGGAGAGCGGCTGCGGGCCCAAGCGCAGCGAGGACTGCTACCCCTGCCTGCGCGACACCGAGCGCACGAAGGAGCTCGTGGCCGCGCGCGAGGCCGCGCGCTCGAGGGTGTTCGAGCGCGCGTGGGTCCTGCCGAAGCGCTACTGATCGTCGCGGGCGGCCCCGGCCTCAGTCGTTGCCGCTGTCGCCCGTCCACGTCACCGACACGCCGTAGTGATCGGAGAGCTTCGTCGTCGTGTCGGCGCCTTCGACGCTGATCGTCACGTCTTGATCGAGCACGCGGCTCGAGCTGAGGCTGCCACCGGGGCGGTTCTTGAAGAGCACGTGGTCGATGAGCACGGTGTTCTTCGGGTCGCCGGGGTTGCCGACGAGCGGGTTGTCGCCGCAGAAGGTGCATGCGGGGGTGCCGCTGACGAAGGGCGCCTCCCAGCCTGCGTCGCTGAAGACGGCGTAGTTCGCGGGCAGCTCCCCCGCGATGCCGTCGAGCGCCGGGCCGGTGTTGAGGTCACCGAGGATCACGGCCGGCTCGGTGCCGGCCTTCTCGGCGACGTAGGCGAGCATCGCGTCGATCTGAGCGCGCTGCTCGGCCTCCCAGGAGCCGGCGGGCCCGGGGTAGTTGATCGAGAGCGCAGCCGAGAGGTGCGTGCAGAACACGTGCATCGGGCCCGCTTCGGTCTCGAGCTCGGCGTAGAGCACACCGCGGCGGTTGAGCGTACTGCTCAGCACGAGCTGGTCGCTCGCCGTCACCGTCTGGTTGGTTAGCAGGCCCACGCCGAAGGCGCCGTCGTAGGCGTAGAGCGCGCTGCCCTCGCCGCAGGCCGCCTCGATCGCCTCGATCGAGCCGCCGACGTTGGCGCCGAGGCAGGTCGTGCACTCGGGCGTCTGTGCACTGAACTCGGCGGCGCACTCGGTGAGCACGCAGTTGGCCTCGGGCACCGTGCCGCAGTTGGCCTCGACGCAGGCGATGAGCGGCGCGACGTCGTCGGCTTCGCAGGCGGCGCCGACGGCGAAGTCTTGGCTGTTCTCGAAGAAGAACGCGCTCGTCAGCTTCGAGGCCGTGGCGCTCTTCATCGCCGCCACGTCGCTCGCGTTCCACACCTCCTGCAGGCAGAGCACGTCGACCGGGAGCTCCGCGACCGCCGGTGGGATGAGCGGGCTGCGCTCCTCGGCGTACTCGACGAAGCCGTAGGCCAAGCCTGCGTTGTAGGTGGCGAAGCGCAGCTCGGGGTTCTCGACCGGGGTGGTCTCGTCGTCGCCGCAGGCGGTGGCGCCGAGGGAGATCGAGGTGGCGAGCAGGGCGAAGGCCGAGAGGTGGCTGAGCTTGGTGGAAGGCATGATCCCGAAACCTTAGTCCGAGCATCGGCCGCCGCCAGCCGGCGCCGATCGAGGCACCCACGACGCAGCGCAGCATGCGAGGGGCGAAGGGGGCTTGCCGGGCGCCTCAGCGAGGGTCTGCGCAGCAGCGGAAGCCGGTCGAGTAGTCGCGGTAGTGAGCGTCGTGCCCGACGGCGACGTAGTCGCAGCCCTCGCCGAGCGTCGTCGTGTCGAGGAAGTAGCCGCCGCGCAGGGTGCCCTCCGGGTCGGCCGTCCACTCGTGCAGGTTGCCCACGAGATCGTGGGCGCCGAGCTCGCTCTGGCAGCGATCGAAGCGCCCGCTCGGCGCGATCGAGCCAGCCACGCGGTAGAGCCGTGGATCGTTCATCGCGTCGAAGCTCCAGGTCGAGATGGCCTCGGCCCGCGCGCCGAGCGCGGCGAGCGGCTCGGTGCCGCGGTCGTTGCACGCGCCCTCGCGGCGACGCTCGCCGTAGGGGTAGCGCGTGCCGAGCGGGCCTTTGCACGCCGCGACCCACTCGCGATCCGTGCAGAGGCGTTTGCCCGCCGCTTCGCAGGCCGCCTTCGCCTCGAGCTGCGTGACGTAGGCCTGCGGCGCGCCGAGGCGCTCGTTCGTGGCGCGCACGCGTCTTCCGGCGACGGGCTGGTTCGGAGGGTGCGCGCCCAGCACGCGCCCCTCCTCGTCGAGCTGCTCGAGGGAGGCCTCGTAGCGATCGATGCAGCTCCGATCGTCGATCGCGACCATGCCGTCGGGGCAGGCGCCTGTGCGCTCCGCCTCGGCCGAACGCGCGCCGAGCCCCGCGAGCAAAGCGAACGAGGCGAGCGCGAGCGCGAGCGGGGTGGAGCGGAGCCGCCGAGGCACCTCGCGAGTCTAGCTCGACCCGCGCCGCTCGAGCTCAGCCGAGCGTGCGCTCGAAGCCCTCGAACAGCGCGCGGTGCTGCGCGGGCGTGGGCAGCCCGGCGGCGTCGACGAGCGCGGGGTCGAAGGGGCGCTCGATCTCCCTGCGGAGCTCCGCCGTGGCCTCGCGGCGCGCGTCGTCGAGGCCCGACGCGCAGCGGCGACCGAGCCTCGCGCGCGCCCAGCGGTCGAGATCCAGGGAGAGCTCCGCGTGGCGCAGCTCGTCTCGCGCGATGCGCTGCATGACGGCGCGCAGCGCGGGGTCGCTCGCCGCCTGCGCCTGCCAGAGGCCGACGAGCGCACCGAAGCTCTCGCGCACGCAGCCTTCGCTCGCGTTGTGGAGCGCGATCTCCTCCAGCGAGCGCGGCGCACGCGAGGCCGCGCGCGCTCGGATCGGTCGACCACCGAAGCGCCTCGCGAGCGAGCGCATGACGATCGTGTGGCGCCGCTCCTCGGACTCGGAGCGCCGCGCGCGCGCGACGAGCCCAGGCGGCGCGCCGTGGTGTGCGAGCTCGCGGGCGAGCTCGCCGAAGGCGATCGCGGCGGCGCTCTCGAGGTGCGCGGCGCTCGCGAGGTAGGCCCCGACCGGCGTCGTGCCGCGCGCGCGTCGACGCACGAGGCACGAGGGTCTGCGGCCGATGCACACGCCCGACTCGGACTCGATGACCTCGCTCTCGAGCTCGGTCACGTCGCCGCCGGCGCTCACGCCGAGCCGGTAGAGCGTCGTCTCGACCGGATCGCAGCTCGCGGTGAGGCGCGTCGCGAGCACCTCGTAGGCGTCGCCCGCGGCGCGCACGCCTCCGCGCTCGGGGTCGTCGCAGGCCACGCGGTACTCGGCCATGCCGGCGCGCAGCACGGCCTCGGTGGGTGTGTCGATGGGACCGAGCAGGGCGAGCGCGGCCTCGGCGCTCGAGACGAGCTCGACCGCGTCGCCGCGCGTGAGCACGAAGAGGAACTCCTCGCAGAGGTCGACGCACTGCCCGATGCGGAAGCCCTCCGTCGGCTCGAGCGCCGCGAGCTCGGCGAGGCAGGCCTCGCGGTCGCTCGCGCCCGAGCAGGCCTCGCCGGAGCGCTGCAGTACCTCGGTGAAGGGCGACTCGCCGAAGCTCTCGCGGCGACGCAGCTCGACGTAGTCGTAGGGCTGGGCTGGCGCGAGCCCGCTCAGGTAGTCGGGGCGGTAGTCGCCGGGTGCGCAGGCGATCGCAGCGTAGCCGCTCGTGTCGATGCCACCGCAGCCCGAGGCGGTGGCGGCGAGGGTGGCGAGCACGATGCGCTGGAAGCTCGAGGCGAGGTCGCGGTCACGCATGCCAGCGAGCCTAGCCCCGAAGACGCCGACGGCGCGCACCCCAGCAGGAATGCGCGCCGTCCGTGGAGCCGGGCCGCGCGTGGCTCGGCTCGGTGCGTGATGAGGATCAGGGGTTCGCGAGCCCGAGGCTGTGCGGGCCCGCGGCGTTCCAGTCGCTCTTCTGCATGGTGTTCATGCCAGGCTTGCGCGAGATCGTGTTGCCGGTCGGGGTGCTGCCCACGCCGAGGTAGTCGACCGAGATCGAGACCGCGGTCGGCGTCGAGGTGTAGGTGCAGAGCTGGCCACCGCAGTCGGCCGGCAGCCAGCGCGCCAGCGCCTGCAAAGCCTGCAGATCGCCGGGGAAGGCCGCCGGCGGGGCGGCCGCGTTGCTGAGCACGAAGGGCACCGCGTCGAGGATCGCGCCGCCCGGAGCTTCGAGGCGGAAGACGCGGTTGTTGAAGGTGATGCCGGTGTTGCCGCCGTGGAAGTCCCACGCGCCGTCGTAGTTGGCGGAGTACATCGCCGCGGCGTACTGGTTCTTCGCGGTGGTCTCGGAGCCCGGCGCTGCGCCGGTGGCACCCGACGGGTTGAGGTGGATGACGATGAGGTCGCCCATCGCCACGCTCACGTCCGGCAGCGTCGCGAGCGTCTCGACGTTGGTGCCGTCTTGGAGCAGCGTGACGCCGTTGACCGTGCCGGGGCTGGTCACCAAGAGCTCCACGAGGTCGCGGCCCGAGGCGATGTTCGGGCTGACCTCGTTGAACAGCAGGCCCGCCGGCACGACGAAGCCCGTGAACGTCGCTTCATCGAGCGCGGGGTCGATCGCCTCGCCGAGCACGTCGGTCACACCGGCGACCGTGACGGTGTAGCTCGTGCCCGAGGTCTGCATGCTCGTGGTGACCGTGACCGTCTTGCCGCTCACCATGACGGCGCTCGCCGTGAGGCCGCCCGTGAAGGTGAAGTCGCTCGCCTGCACCGAGGCCGGGTCGAGCAGGCGATCGAAGGTGATCACGACCGAGGTAGAGGAGGCGGCCTGGGCCATCGCCACGGTGGGCGGCAGGCACTGGACGTCGCCCATGGCGATGTCGTTCGTCGAGAGCGCCGAGGGCTGCGCGATGGCGTTGAAGCGCCACATCACGCCGTAGTCGACGATGAGCGTGCAGCCCATCTCGAGGTCGTAGGTCGCGCGCACGGCCTCGGGCATGCGCAGGCGGTAGTTCGGATCGCTGAGGCCGCTCGTGGTGATGGGCGCCGCGACCTGGGGCGAGCCCGCGGCCGTGAAGTCGGCGTCGATGTCGGCGATGAAGCTCACCGCGCGCGCGGTGTAGGCGTCGAGGTTGGTGAGCACGTCGCTCGCGGCGGTGATGTCGCTCACGAGCGCGGCCACGTCGTTGTTCTGCGAGTGGCGCATGTAGCTCGTGATCGCCGAGGCGTGCTTCAGCCCCGTCGTGGTCGACACGGCCGTGACCGTGAACATGACCTCGTCGCCCACTGCCGGCGCGGGCGTGAGCGTGGCCGGGTCGACGGCGACGAAGAGCGCGGGGCCCATCTGCGCGCCCTGCACGAAGAAGCCGGCCGGGTCGGTGCCGAAGGCGGGCTTCACGTAGGTGACGATCGCGTCGGCCACGACGAGGTTCAGCCCCGTGCCGTCGGCCGTGCCGAGCACCGCGGCGATCTGCTGCGAGGGCGTCGTCGTGGTGCCGCCGCCCGCGCCGCCGCCGCCCATGTTCATGCCGCCCATGCCGCCCGTGCCGGCGCCACCGCCGCCCTGGGCCATGCCGCCTTCGCCGCCGGTGCCAGCGCCGCCGCCGCCCTGCGCGGTGCCGGCGCCTTCGCCGCCCGCACCACCCGTGCCGCTCGTCGTGGTCGTGGTCGTGGTCGTGGTCGTCGTGCTGGACGTCGTCGACGACGTCGAGCCGCCGCCGGTGCCCGAGGTGTCGTCGCCACAGCCCAGCGGGCCGAGCGCACACACGGCCGACAAGGTCAGCCCTACGAAGTGGTTACGAAGCTGCATGAGACGGACTCCTCCGGTGAGAGAACGAGGCCACCTTAGTCGGTTCTCCGCCGAGGTCGACCCTCATCGCGTGTTGCTTTCTGCCCCTGTGGCGCAATGGTTGCGCGCTCCAACACTCGCTCCCGTCGCGCTCGCGCAACGCCTCCGTGTCTTCTTGGTGACACGCGTGATCACCCGTTGCGGCGAGCCTCGCGAGGCCGCAAGGAGGCTCTCGAGACCGATGGACACCGAGACGATCCTCGTCGCGATCGACCCCCGCGCCCACGCGCAGGAGATCGTGGCCGAGGCGTCGGTGCTCGCGGCGAAGCTCGGCGCCGAGCTCGTGCTGCTGCACGTCTTCCCAGTGAAACCCGCGGTCGACCTCGACGTGCTCCTACACCCCGAGGCGCACCCGGTCGCGGCGGTCGCGATGCGCGACGAGGAGCGCGCCGCGCTCCCGACCCTGCGCGAGCTCGCGACCCTCGCCACGTCGCGCGGCGCGAGGGCCAGGCTGCGCGTCGCGCACGGCGAGGTCGTGCAGGCGATCCTCGAGGTCGCCGCCGACGTCGGCGCGGGTTTGATCGTGCTCGGCACGCACGGGCGGCGTGGCATCCCGCGACTCGCGCTCGGCAGCGTCGCGGAGTCGGTGCTGCGCGAGTCCCCCGTGCCGGTGCTCGCGCTGCGCGGCGGTCGCGGTCCGGCCCACGGGCGCGTCGTGCACCACGAGGTGCCGCTCGACCCCGGCGCCGTCACGGAAGCGAAGGACTGAGGCGAAGTACGCCATGAACCTCGAGCTGGTCTTCATGATCGTAGGCTTCGCGATCGCGTCGTATTCCATCGTCGCGAACGACGCCCTCCAGACCCTCGGCACCTTCCTCTCCTCGAACGCGCGCAGGCCCTGGTGGGCGCTCTGGCTCTTCGCGGTCGGCATCCTCTACGCGGTGCTGATCTACGGCTGGCTCACGCACGGGGGCGACACCTCCTTCGGTCGCCTCGACAAGATCCCGCTGCCGCAGCCCTTCACGTGGATCTACCTCGTGCCGCCGATCGTGCTCCTGCTGCTCACCAAGAAGGGCATCCCCGTGAGCACGACCTTCCTGGTGCTCACGATCTTCGCGCCGCAGAACCTCGGCTCGATGATGACGAAGTCGATCCTCGGCTACGCCGTGGCCTTCGGCTTCTCGATCGCGCTCTACTTCGCGTTGGCGCGCACGATCGAGAAGCGCTTCCTCGACACCGCCGATCAGCCACCGCCCCGCCATTGGACGGTGCTCCAGTGGGTCTCGACGGGCTTCCTGTGGAGCCAGTGGCTGATCCAGGATCTCGCCAACATCTTCGTCTACGTGCCTCGAAAGATGAGCCTCGGCTGGCTCGTCTTCGCGCTCGTCGTGATGGGCGCGCTGCACGCACACACCTTCTACAGCGCGGGCGGCGAGATCCAGAAGGTCGTCACGAGCAAGACGAACACACAGGACATCCGCTCGGCGACGATCATCGACTTCAGCTACGCGCTCGTGCTGCTGCTCTTCAAGGAGTGGAGCAAGATCCCGATGAGCACGACCTGGGTCTTCCTCGGCCTGCTCGCCGGGCGTGAGATCGCGATGACGGCGCGCCTGCACGCGAGGCCGATGAAGGAGACCTTGCAGATGATCGGCAAGGACGGCCTCAAGGTGACGGGTGGCCTCGCCGTGAGCGTCGTGCTCGCGCTGACGCTCCCGCGCATCGCCGAGGCCCTACCGCGCGTGGTCGACGCCCTGGCGGGGGTCGTCGCGAGTCTGCCAGCGGTCGCTGCGACCTTCTGACGCGGCCGCCCGCGCCGCCGCGGCTCGGCTCGTTGGGGCTTCTCGCGCGGGCCATTGCTCACTACCGAGCTTCGTGATGTCGCACCTCGGGAAGTCCGCCTGGCTCGCCGCTCTCTGCTCGTCCTTGCTCGCGAGCTCCGTCGTCGCCGCGTGCGGGGACGGCGACGCAGGCACCGGCGGTGGCGGCTCCTCGACGAGCACGCCCGAGCCGGAGCCGATCCCGCTCGGCTTGAACGACGTCTCGGTGCTGTTTCCGCTGCCGTCGAGCCACGAAGACCCGGGCCACCTGCGCCCGTCGGACGTCGGCGCTCGCGGCGAGCTGCTCCCGCGCGACGTCTACGATCAGATCCCGACCTTCCCGGTGGTCCCCTCCGAGGGCCTGCTCTACGCGCGCATGCGCGTCGTCTCGCTGCGTTTCGACGGCTGCAGCGGTGGGCCTGGGAACTGCGAGCCGGAGATCCGGCTCGTCATGCAGCCCATCGACGCCGACGGCTCGCCGCGCGACTCGGCGCTGCACCTCTTCTACCGGCTCGACCAGGCGTCGATGACCCAGGTCGTCGACGGCCTGCGCGCGCTGCGTGCCCTCGCCCCGGAGGCCCCGGTCGACGCGCCGCTCGACGTGCACCCGGCGCTCGTCGCCCAGGGTGTGCAAGGCGCCTACGGCACCGAGCTGCGCAACCTCGTGCTCCAGCACGTCGGAGAGCAGAACTTCATCCGCATGACCTTCTTCCTCCGCGCTCCGCCGGTGAACGAGGTGTGGTTCTTCGGGGGGTTCGAGCGTGAGGCCGGGGTGCTGCGCCCGATGGACATCGTCGCGGTCGGCGAGGGCACCAACCAGCGCGTCATCCTCACGAAGACGGCGACGAGCTACGACTACGACCTCACGCCGATCGGCATGCAGCCCGAAGACGGCCGCGTCTTCTACTCGAGCGCCGCGGCCGAGGCCGCGACACCCGAGCAGCGCGAGGCCGCGATGGCCTCGTACCTGCGGGTCGAGAACCCGACGATCTACGTGCCCGATCAGCTGCCTTGCGCGGGCTGCCACATCGCGGCCTACGTGACCGCCGAGGCGAGCCGCAAACACGGCCTCGACATGGCGAGCTACACGAACGAGCGCTTCAGCTCCACGCGCGATCTGTCGCAGCGGGGCGGGGCGGCGAACAATCCCTCCTCGCTGCGCGCCTTCGGCTGGTTCGGGCTCGAGCCGATGATCGCGCAGCGCACGATCAACGAGTCTGCCGCGGTCGTCGACGATCTCGAGGCGCGCTACCCGCAGCGCGCCGAGTAGGACGGCGCGCCCTACGCGGCCTCGCAGCTGCGCGCTACGCTCGCTCCCCATGCGCGCACTCCGCCAGCACGAGCTCGTCGGTCCCTCGGGTCTACGCGTCGACGAGCTGCCCGATCCATCGCCGGGCGCGGGCGAGCTCTTGCTCGACGTGAAGGCGGCTGCGCTCAACTTCCCCGAGGTGCTGCTCTCCCACGGCAAGTACCAGTTCAAGCCGTCTCCGCCGTTCATCCCCGGCGGTGAGGCCGCCGGTTCGGTGCTCGCCGTCGGCGAAGGCGTGAAGGGCTTCGCGGTCGGCGATCGCGTCGCCTGCACGATGTTGCACGGCGCCTTCGCGGAGAAGATCGTGGTGCCCGAGCTCTCGGCCGTGAAGCTGCCCGAAGCGGTGAGCTTCGAGGTCGGCGCGGCGACCTTGCTCACCTACCTCACGACGCTCCACGCGCTCGTCGATCGCGCCTCCATCGAGCCGGGCGACGTACTGCTCGTGCTCGGCGCGGCGGGTGGTGTGGGCTCGGCCGCGATCGAGCTCGGCAAGCTGCTCGGCGCGACGGTGATCGCCGCGGCGGGCAGCGCTGCGAAGCTCGAGTACTGCCGCGAGAGAGGCGCCGACGCGACCATCGACTACACGAAAGAAGACCTCAAGGAGCGCACCAAGGAGCTCACGCGAGGCGCGGGCGCCGACATCGTCTTCGACGCCGTCGGTGGGCCCTACTCGGAGCCCGCCCTGCGCGCGATGGCCTGGCAAGGGCGCCACCTCGTCGTGGGCTTCGCGGCGGGCGAGATCCCCAAGATCCCGCTCAACCTCACGCTGCTCAAGGGCTGCGAGATCGTCGGTGTCTTCTGGGGATCCTTCGCGATGCGGCAGCCCGCGAAGAACCACGCGCACGGTGAGCGCATCCTCGCGTGGGTCGCGGAGGGCAAGCTCCACCCGCACATCGACGGCGTGTACCCCTTCGAGCGGGCCGCCGAAGCGCTCCTACGCATGGAGCGCCGCGAGGTGCGCGGCAAGCTGGTGCTCGTGCCGGGCTGAGCGATCGCCGCTCTGCGTGGCGGCGCTGCTAGACTGCGCCCCTCGACGGCCGCCACTCCGCGCATGTTCCCCCAGCCTCTAGGCCCCTTCGTGCTCAGCTCGCTGCTCGGCGAGGGTGGCACATCCTTCGTGTACGCAGCGACGCGCGACGGCGTCGAGCTCGCGCTCAAGGTGCTGCGCCCCGAGCTCGGGCTCGAGCCGCGCGAAGTCGAGCGCTTCGTCGGCGAGGCGAGGCGCATGCACGCGCTCTCGCACCCGAACCTCGTCCAGGTGCTCGACGCCGGCATCCTGCCCGACGGCCGGCCCTACATCGCGATGCCTCGCCTGCGTGGGCGCGCGCTCGCCGACAAGCTCGCCGAGCGAGGGCGGCTCGAGGTCCCACACGCGCTCACGCTGTTCGCGGGCCTCGTCTCGGCGGTGAGCACGCTGCACCGCGCGGGCCTCGTGCACCGCGACATCAAACCCGAGAACGTCTTGTGGCTCGACCCACCCGACGAGCGTCTCGTGCTGCTCGACCTCGGCATCGCGCGCGAGCTCGACGCCGCGCCATCGACGACCACCAAGGCCGGCCTCGCGCGGGGCACGCCAGCCTACATGGCGCCGGAGCGCTTCTTCGGTCAGCCGGCGACGATCGCGAGCGACGTCTACGAGCTCGCGCTCGTCTTCTACGTCGCGCTCGTCGCGCGTTTGCCCTGGGATCCGGCCGACCCGAAGGCGCGCATGTCGCCCTGTCCTCCGTCCGAGCTCGGGGTGCGGCTGCCTCCCGAGCTCAGCCGCGTGCTGCTCACGTCGCTCTCCGCGGGGCGCGACGAGCGGCCGGCGAGCGTCGACGAGCTCTACGCGCGCCTGGTCGACGCCTGGCAGCGCGCTGCCCCGTACAGCGATCCCGCGCTCAGCATGGCGGCGACGGAGCTGCACCGCCCGGAGTCGATGCCCGCGATGTCGCCCGAGCGAGGCGGCAGCACCCTGCCGAGCGCGGGCGTCGGCGGTTCCGGCGCGCAGTTCTCGGCGCAGCAGCCCGGCACGACCGGCCTCGCCGTAGGAGGGACGATCCGCTCCGCCCACAGCCAGAGCTCGACCGGCGCAGCGCTCGCCGTCGGCGGCGCGGTGGCGCTCTTCGCGGCGCTCGGCGGCGGGGCCGCGGTCTACTACGCGCGAGGCGCGAGCTTCGGCGACACCGCGAAGCTCTCGGGCGAAGGCGCCGAGGCGAGCGAGCTCGAGAGCGACGACGAGCCCAAGACGAAGAAGCGAAAGAAGCGCGCGAGCGGCGCGCGCGACGCCGACGACGCCGCGAGCGCCTCGCCGAACACGAGCGCGTCGGCCGTCGCGAGCGCGTCGGCCTCGGCGAGCGCTGCGCCTGTGCCGACTGCGCCGCGCTCGCCCAGCGCGATGCCGACGCCGCCCGCGCCTAGCGCGCCACCCGCGGTCTCGAGCGGCGCTGCTGCGTCGGGCCCGATGCCCAAACCCTGCGCCGACCTCATCGCGCTCATGTGCTCGCCGACCTCGGGCGCGCGCCCCGAGGAGTGCGTCGCCTGGAAGGGCAACGTCGCCCGCTGGAACGCGACGCTCCCACCTGCGACGGCGGCCGAGACCTGCCAGTCGACTTACACCACGAGCGCCGCAGGCCTGAAGAACCGCCGCGACGCGATGTCGCCCGACAAACCCTGAGGCTGCTGGGGCGCGCGGCCCTCGGGGCGCGGCCGATCAGCCGAAGCCGCAGAACTCCGACTCGGGGTTCTCCGCGCAGGGATCCCACGACACCGTGTCGCCGAGGACCACGTCGACCTCGCTGCGCTCCACGACCATGCCGTCCTCGAGGTGCTCGACGTAGAGCCGCACCGGCGCGCCCTTCTCGAGCGGCGGGAAGTTCTCCGGATCCCACGGTACACCCGGCATGACGGCGGTGAGCATCGCGCGCTGACGCGAGCTCACGTCGCCCGAGAGCTCGAAGAGGCCCTCGCTCGGGTAGGTGTTCTCGAAGTGCTCGCCCGTCGCCGGGTCGAGCGCGCCGTAGCGCAGGTGCATCTCCGCGCTGCATCCGGTGCAGCTCATCGCGACCCAGACGTGGAAGCCTCCCTGCGGCCCCTGGACGAGCGGCACCACTTGCCCGACCTCGAGGCGCTCGAAGCACGCTTCCCCCGTGCCGATCTCGAAGGCCTCCGGGCTCGGGGGAGCTTCACACGTGGAGGGAGCTCCTCCACCCTGCCCACCTTCGCCGCCGCCTCCCGAACCGTCGGAGCTCACCGAGGAGTCGCAGCCGAGAACGTAGAGGCTCGATAGGACGATGGACCGGAGCAGGGTGGACATGAACGAACCTCGCAGAAGCTCCCGCCGAAGCAGGAGCGATGCCAACGCCGTACCCTCGAAAGGAGAGCAGAATTCCGGCGGCGACGCATCGAGCTGAGCCGCGCTGTGCCGAGCTCGCAGCCGTCTCCGTCTGCTCTCGCCGCGAGCCCTCGACCTCAGGTGGTACCCTGCGCGGCGATGCTCCGACACCACCTGCCGCTCGCTCCGGTCCTCTGCGCTGTGTCTCTCGTGGCGCTCGTCGCCTGCGGCGACGACGGCGGCACCGGCGGCGCGGGCACCGGCGGCAGCGGCACGGGCGGCCAGACCAGCTCGAGCAGCGCGGGTGGAGGCGGCGCAGGAGGTGGCACGCAGCCCTTCGTGCCGACCCCCGCAGACGTGCAGTTCCGCGCGGTGAACCCCTTGCCGGCCGGAGAACAGATCCTGCTCGGCGACTGGGAGGCCGCACCGAACGAGCTGCTCAGCATGCGCCCCGACGGCAGCGAGCTCACGCCCATCTTCGAGTCGTTCCGCGTGTGGTCGATGGGTGTGTCGAACGACGCGAGCACGATCGCCTTCGCCGCCGGCGACCCCGAGCAAGAGGCGCACTACGGGCCGCTCTTCGGCGACTCGATCCAGCCGACCTTCCTCTACGACGTCGCGACCGAGACGGCCGAGGTCCTGAGCTACGGCAACCTCAACGACGAGTGCCACGCCTTCAGCCCCGACGACGCGCACCTCTATGTCTGCCGTCGCTACGACTTCGACGCCGAGGGCGTCTCCACGGGCTACCGCATCGGTCGTGTCGAGCTCGCGAGCAAGAGCTTCGAGTGGCTCACCGACGAGGTGCCGCAGCTCTTCACGCTCTCGCCGCAGCCGCTCGCCGGCGGCACCGAGCTCGTCTACGCGAAGGTGCCCGTGCCGGGCACCCGCACCATCGTGCGCCGCGCGATCGCGGGCGGCGCGGAGACGATCCTGCGCAGCAACGCCGGAAACCCGGTGCTCGCGCCCGACGGGCAGGGCCTGCTCGTCAGCGACTACACGCAACAAGGCTCGCTCGTGCTCGTGCGCGAGGGCCTGGCCGACGTGCTCGTCGCACAGGGGCCCGACATCACGAACGCGCGCTTCTCGCCCGACGGCACACGCGTCGCCTTCCTGCGCTGGGAGGGCAGCTTGCAGTGCTCGCACGTCGAGATCGCCGCCGTCGACGGCTCGCAGGCGAGCTCGCCCGAGCGCATCTACGACTGCGCCACCGAGGGTCGCTTCCTCAGCGATCTGGCGTGGATCACGCGCTGAGCGCGCCTCGGCCCTGCCCAGCTCCGCCCCGCTGTCGGGGCCCGAGCAGATCCTCGAGGAAGAACGCCGCCAGGTCGGCCCGCCCCGAGAGCCCGGCCTTCTTGTAGAGGGCGCGCGCCTGCTGCCGCACCGTCGCTTCGCTCGTCCCCCGGAGTGCGGCCACCTCCTTGTGGCTCAGGCCCTTGAGCAAGAGCAGCGCGATCTCCTTCTCCGCGGCGCTCAGGCCCCACTGCTCGAGCTGACGGTCGATGGCCTCGCTCAGGCCCGAGACCAGCTCGCCGGCCTCCCGCTGCCAGCGCTCTCGGTCGCGGCGCGCGGAGTCGAGGTCGTGCTCGAGCCCATCCGCTCTCTCGCGCAAGGCCTGCGTCTCTCGAGCGAGCGCGCCGAGGTGTCGCAATACGACGGCGGCACCAGCGAGCGCCGCGAGCAGGATCAGCGCCTCGACGGCGACGTGGCGGAGCGTCGAGCCGGCGGCGAGATCGGTCGCGAGGTCGACCGCCGCGACCGCCGCCACGAGCACGAAGAGGATCACGGCCGCGAGAGAGCTGCGCCTTCCGCCTCCACCAGCCGTTGCATCGGTGTCTTCCAACATATCAATTTTATTGACGTATCACGGATGTGAGATGGCCTTGGGCGTGACCGCCGCGCACAGTCTGACGTGCCGGCGCATCGAAGCCTCGGCCCTCACGACTGGAGACCACCATGGACCTCACCCTCCTGCATCCGAAGATCGTCCACCTGCCCATCGCGCTCGCCGTGCTGCTGCCTTTGCTCTCGGGTGGCGTCTTGCTCGGTTGGTGGCGAGGCTTCTTCCAGGCGCGCGTCTGGTGGCTCGTCGTCGCGCTCCAGGTGGTCCTCGTGGGCGGCGGCTTCGCCGCGCTCCAGACCGGTGAGATCGACGAGGAGCCCGTCGAGCGCGTCGTCGCGGAGGCGCTCATCGAAGCGCACGAGGAGGCGGCTCAGGTCTTCGTCGTCGCGAGCATCGGTGTGCTCGCGCTCGGCGCGGCCGCGGCCTTCGTACGCAAGGAAGGCACGGCGCGCGGGCTCGCTGCCGCGTCGGTGGTCGGCACGCTGGTGGTGCTCGGGCTCGGCTTCCGCGTCGGGCAGGCCGGCGGAGACCTCGTCTATCGACATGGTGCAGCTGCCGCCTTCACGCAGGCCGCGCCGGCCTCACCCGCAGGCGCTGCCGCCGCGCAGCCGACGCGAGCGGACGAGGACGACGACTGAGCAAGATCTCCCCCGTCTGCGCGAGCGAAGGCGCGGCGACGCCGCCCTGAGCTCACGGGCTCCGTGGCCGAGGCTCGGGCCTGCTACGGTGAGCGCCGTGATCACCCCCGACGACGTGCTCGAGTTCTGGTTCGGCTGGCTCTTCGAAGACGGGAGCGTGTCGGAGGAGACCTCAGCTCGTTGGTGGACCAAAGATCCGGCCTTCGATGCCTCGATCCGCGAGCGCTTCGGCGAGGTGCTCGAGGCCGCGTCGCGCGGAGAGCTCGACGCCTGGAAGGAGACGCCGGGCGGCATCGTCGCGCTCGTGATCGTGCTCGATCAGCTCTCGCGCAACGCCTACCGCGACACGCCGCGCGCCTTCGCCAACGACGCGCGCGCGCTCGCGCTCGCCGAGGCGGCCGATGCTCGGGGCGACTTCGACACGCTGCCTCCGATGCAGGCCTACTTCCTCGCGATGCCGTTCATGCACGCCGAGTCGCTCGAGGCGCAAGAGAAGTGCGTCGCGCTCTTCCGCAGGCTCGCGGCCCGCGCGGCCTCCGAGAAGGTGAAGAAGATGCTCGAAGCGGGCGCCGACTTCGCCGAACGCCACCGCGTGATCGTCGAGCGCTTCGGGCGCTTCCCACACCGCAATTCGATCCTCGGCAGGCAGAGCACGCCGGAGGAGCTCGCCTTCCTCGAGCTGCCCGGCTCGAGCTTCTGAGCCCCGACCGAGCGGAGCGAGCGCGCCGCGCTCCACTCGACCAGCGCGCCGCGCTCACTCCCCGGGGCAGGGCGCGAACTCGCAGCTCGGCCCCGTGCGACCGACGGAGCTGCCGTCCGGGCAGAGCTTCGCGTCCTTCGTGCAGACGACACCGCCCGGAGGGCCGCTCGGCGCCTCGCCGCTCGGCGCATCCGGCACGGGCGAGCCGCCGGTGCCTGCGTCCTCCGGGCACGGGTCGAAGCTGCAGTCGGGCCCTTTGCGTACGCGCGTCGTGCCGTCTTCGCAGACGCGCGCCTCCTCGGTGCAGCCCACCGGCTCGGGCGCCTCGACGACCGTGGTCGAGACCGTGCAGCCGAGCGCGTGGAGCAGCCCGAGCGAAGCGAGAGCAAAGAGCGAGAGTCGTCGCAGCATGGAGGGGTCCTCGTCGAGTCGTGGTTCCGGTGCTCGAACGCGCCGGGAGCGCCTGAGCTTACGCCGACCGGCGCGACGTCGCGGAAGCCCCCGGCGCAGCAGCTGCGCGGAGGCGCGCGGCGCTTGCGCGCACCCGCCGCCGATCCGCCCTCTGCGCCGAGCTCAGCGGTGCACGCCCATCGCCTCGTGGCAGGGCGCGCAGGTGCTCGTGAGCTGGGCGAAGGAGCGACCTCGCGCCTCGTTGGTCTTGGCGTTCGGCAGCTCCTTCGCGAAGCGCCGGAAGTCGGAGGCCGCCGACCGCGCGTGCACCCCACCTGGTTCGAGCATCTTCGCGTCGAAGGGGTCGATCTCGAGCGCCTTGCTGCCGGCCGCCCACGCCGCCTCGCTCGGGCCGTAGATGCCCTCCCAGAGCCGCTCGGCGGCCCACTTGTGGCGCTTCATGCGGCTCGAGGTCGAGGCCTCGGCGGGCGGCGGCTCGCCCACGGTGATCTTCGGGCCACGCCCACCTGTACTGTGGCAGTGGCCGCAGGCGCGACCGATGTCCGCCGTCGCCGTGGCCGCGTCCTGGATGTTGCTGGCCTCGCGCATTCGGTTCGCGGCGTCGCGCAGCTGGGCACCCGCCACCGCCCACTGCTTCGGCATGCCCTCGACGCCCGCCATCTGCGTGAGCTCCGTGGCCGGGTTCACCGCCCGCTCGAGGTGCCCCGAGACCACGGCGTTGCGGATCGCCACCGTCTGGCTGAAGTGCTCGCGCATCCAGCGCGCCGCAGGGGAGCCTGGCGGGGGCAGGTCCGCGTCGGACATCGGCGTGGCGCCCGTCGGCTCGCGCTCGGGCGCGGGCGGTGTCGGGGCGGTCGCTGCCGGCGCCCCGCTGAGCACCGGAGCGGGCTCGGTCGTGGCGGCGGGCGGCGGCGGCGAGGGGTCGGCGGGCGGCGCGGCTCCGGCAGCACAGCCGGCCAGGATGACGGAAGCGACGAGCAGCTTGGAGTGGAGGGGCAGCATGATGTCGAGCGGAGCCAAGCAAGACGGGGGCCAGCTCGGGGGGCGATCGGATCGACTCTCCAGTGCTCGGGCACGGGAGTCGATGACACGATGGGCACATGACGCTGTGGCGGGTTCAGCATCCCTGGGTCGAAGGAGGCCTGCGCATCACACGCGCCGCGATCGCGGAGGTCGAGCGCAGCGCGATCCGAGGCCTCCTAGACGAGGAGGAAGCCTGCGGCTATCTGGCCGGGCCCGCCGAGGAACCCCTGCTCTGCGATCGCGCCGTCGCGATCCCCAACCTCGCGAGGATCCTCCACGAGCGTGACCCAGTGGCCTACTTCCGCAGCCCGAGGACCTTCTTCGCGTTCCACGAACGCACGCTCGAGGCCGCGATGCGTGAGGGAGTGTCGACTGGCTCGCCGGTGAAGGTGCTCTATCACTCCCACATCGACGTCGGCGCGTACCTCAGCGGCACGGACGCCGCCGTGCTCTCACGCGGCGCGCCACCGAGCTTCGAGGGCGGTCCAGCGACGCTCGGGCCAGGACCAGCGTGGCCGCTCGCGTTCCTGGTGAGCAGCGTGCGCGGCGGCGAGCATGGACCCTTGGTCGATGACCACCGCCTCTTCGTGTGGCGTGACCGTGCCTTCGAGCCATCGACGATCGAGATCGTTTGAGGTCCGTCGAATGCGCGGATGTGCGGAGCGCCCCGAGGAGGCACCCCGGCGGCATGAAGCGCGAGAAGGCGAGGGGTGTTCGCGTACGCATGTCGCATGCGAGGTGGGTTCGGGTCGACCACCGTCCGCGACACGAGATCGGCGTCCACGTGCTGCGTGGACGTTGATCCTGTGAGCATCGTGCCCCTACGCTCGCGTGGTGCGATGACTGCGTGTGGGCACGACGCAGCACGCTCGAACGGAGTCGCCCGTGGAGATCAGCCAGGAGTCGATCGACCTCATCATCGCGTGGGAAGTGGGCGGCGGCGACCGTGAGCTCGCGCGGCCTCAGTACGAGTCGACGTACGCGCGGCCCCACTGGCCTGGCAACAACGGCTCCGGTCTGACGATCGGCATCGGCTACGATCTGAAGTACGCCAAGAGCTGGTTCGAGGGCGACTGGAAGACCCGCCTCGAGGCCCTGCGGAAGCCGACCGACGCCTACACGCGCCTCGCGGGCTACATCGGCCGGCGAGGTTCGCGTGCGGCGGAGCGCGCCACGCGCGACATCGTCATCCCGTGGGACGACGCCATCTCGGTCTTCCGCATTCGCAGGCTCCCCCACTTCGTCGAGGAGACGAAGCGCATGTTCCCCGGGATCGAATCGATGGACCCGCACGTCTGGGGCGCGCTCACTTCGGTCATCTACAACTGTGGCATCGGCACCGAAGGTGACAGCCGCGTGCTGAAGAAGGCCGCGTACGACGCCATCCGTACGGCAGTGGCGGGGCGCGACGTGGCCAGCGTCGCGGCGGGCATCCGAGCGCTCAAGGACTTCCACGATCTCTCGCCCAAGGTCGCGCGCGGTCTCAAACGCCGCCGCGACGCCGAGGCCGCGCTCGTCGAAACCCTCCTCGACGCGGAGTCGGCCGCTTGAAGACGCGCAGCGAAACCGCGACGAAACATCACACCCTCAGGACCTGGAGCCCACGATGAGGAGCGCGAGCCGAGCACGGGTGCAGATCGCCACGGGTGACGACCTCGACGTGCGCAGTTTCAGCGTGAAGCAGCAGATGAGCCAGCTGTTCCGCGTCGAACTTCGAGTCGTGTCATCCAACCTGAGCATCGAGCTCGCAGAGGTCATCGGCAAGGACGCGAACTTCGCGCTGTCGACCGAGTGGTCGAACCGGAGCTACGCCGGCGTGTGCATCGAGATGGAGCAGGTCCGCGTCGATTCGCGCGGCCTCGCCACCTACACCGTGGTGATCGCGCCGCGCGCTTGGCTGCTCACTCAGCGCATCAACTACCGCATCTTCCAGTACGAGTCAGAGCTCGACATCGTCCAGAGGCTCCTCGGAGAGTGGGGCGTGGAGCACGAAGCACGGGTCGACCCCGCGCGCCACAAGCCGCGCAAGTTCCGAGCCCAGTACCACGAGTCCGACTTCGCCTTCGCGTGCCGGATGCTCGAAGACGCGGGCATCTCGTTCTACTTCGAGCCTTCGGATGAAGGAACCAGGCTCGTGCTCGACGACGAGCCCCAGTCGCGCTCCTTGGCCCACCCGATGCTCGTATTCCGCGACTCGCCCGGCGTGACCGACGGCCGTTTCGTCACGCGCGTGTCGATCCTGCAGCGCGTGCGCCCGAGCCGAGTCACGGTCGGCGACCTGGACTACAGGCGCGCCAGCACGAACCAACCTCGCCTCGGGGCCTCCGAGGGTCTCCCACAAGAGCAGCGCCTCGAGAGGTTCGAGTACGAGCCTGGAGCGTTCCTCTACGTCACGGAGGCAGGTGGTGCCTCGCCCACGGCCGACGATCGCGGTACCGCTCGCACCGACGAGAATGCCGGCTCGGCGAAGGCGCGGAACCGTGTGCTCGCCGAGCGGCAAGGCGCCAAACGCATCCGCTTCGAGACCAACGTGGTGGAGCTTGCGCCGGGCGCCCTGCTCAGCGTGGTCGGCCACGCCCATCGAATGATCGCGGCGGACACGGGGCTGCTGACCCTGAGCACGATGCTCACGGGTGAACACGACGGAGAGTGGCGCGTCCACGCCGAGGCCGTGCCGTCGACGCTCCCGTACCGACCCGAGCGGAACACCCCCAAGCCGGTCGTCGAGGGCCTCGAGAGCGCGACCGTGGTGGGTCCACTCGGCGAAGAGATCCACACCGACGAGTACGGGCGCGTGCGGCTGCACTTTCATTGGGACCGCGAGAGCAAGAGAGACCAAGGGAGCTCTTGCTGGGTACCCACGAGTCAGCCGTGGGCAGGCGCGGGTTTCGGGGGAGTCAACATCCCTCGCATCGGGCAGGAGGTGCTCGTGGAGTTCCTGGGAGGCGACCCCGATCGTCCCGTGGTGGTGGGTCGAGTGTACACGGAGACGAACCCCCCGCCTGACAAGCTCCCCCTGTTCAAGGACCTCTCCGGCATCGTCAGCGAGTCGACGCCGCGCCTCGTGATGGGAGCGGCCGACGGAGGGCCAGCCACCCCCGCGACGAGCCTGCTCGGCGACGGGTCGCCGATGTCTCCCGCCCAGCTACGCGAAGCCGTGAGCACCCCGGGGCCGTTTCAGGCCGCGTCACCCTCGGGCTCGACCGACCAATGGCACGGAAGCGGGATCAAGTTCCACGACCGATATGGCCGGGAGCTCGTCTATCTCCAGGCCGAGCGCGACCTCAACATCGTCGTGAACAACTGCTGGCGCTCGGTCGTGAGAAACAACCGTGCCTGTCTCGTCGGCACCGACGACCAGCTCTTCGTCGGAAACCGGCAGTCCACCTACGTCGAGTCCAACCAGGGGGTCCGGATCGGGACCGACCAGTTCCTCCGGGTGATCGGGCAGCGCGGCGAGGAGATCGGCCGCACCTACCTGCTCGAGGTCGGCTCAGGCGGGCTGAAGATGCAGTCGCTCGTGTCGAGCATGTCACTCTCAGCGCCGAGCTACGGAAAGACCGTGGCGATCCGGAGCGAGACCTCGATCGAGCTCCGTGTCCACAACACCTACATCCTCATCGAGCCGGCGAAGATCACCATCCAGTCCGACAAGGTCTCCCTGCAACCCCAAGAGGGCGGCGGTCAGTACGTGCTCCGTCGCTCCTGAGAGCTGCGATCGTTCGCTCCACCACCGACTCCGCCGGCTCCACCACGCGCCACCCTAGCGACGAAGAACCATGCGAATCCGCCGCTTCTCATTCCTGGGCATCCGTGGCCTCGACGGTCTCAAGCAGGACCTGCCCCGCACCAAAGACACCGATCTCGTGCTGGTTCACGGCAGGTACGCGCGAGGCAAGACCACCTTCCTCGACACCCTCGCGGCGGCGAAGGAGCTCATCGCGAGCTATGGCATGCCCGACGGGCGCTGGGCCGCTTTGCCAGGCTCGAGCAGCGGCGCGGCGAAGGTGCAGATCGACTGGGAGACCAGCGACGCCGAGCGCGCACGGATCGGAACGGGCGAGACGACGCTGTCGACCGAGTCGATCCTCGGGAAGGCTCTGCTTCCGCCCGACGTGCCCAAGCTCGCACAGGCGCTCCTCAGCGAAGCCGGCGACGCCGAGCGCGGCTCCATCCACTACCTCCACGATTCGCGGGAGCTCACCGCGCCGCTGAGTCACGGAGCCGACGCGAGCGCACTCAGCCAACGCCTGACCACCCGCAACTCGAAATTCTCCATTCTGTACGACGTCCTCGACCAGTCCGAGCGAGGAGCCGCGAGGGCGCTCGCATCGAGCCGCTTCAGCGAGCTGTTCCCCCATCTCGAAATCGGCGGGCTCCGACGGTCTGGGGTCAGCTTCGTGCCGACCGCTCGGCATCGCGCATCGGGCGCCGAGCGGTCTTATGGCGAGCTCTCCGCGTCGGAACGTCAAGCGTTCCTGATCGCGCTCTACGTCTCGAGCTCGCCGATCGTCGACTCCATACTGATGGTCGACGCGCCCGAGCTCGGGTTCGGCGACGAGGGCGCCGTCGACCTCGTCAGGGCGATGCTCCGCTGGACGCAGCGTACGCAGTTGGTCGTCGCCACCGCGTCGCGCGAGGTGCGCGCTCTCCCCGAGGTGGCCCACGTCGTGGAGCTGCCGTCGTGAGCTGGTTCTCCACGGCCGCGTTCCACTTCGAGCTGCCCGGTGACCGCTGGGAGGAGCAGACGCTGCATCTGTTCCGCACCCCCGCAGACGCGCGCTCGGCGTTCGCGATCTCCCGCAACAGGGTGAAGGGCGACTCTCCGTCGGACATCGAGTCGGCGCTCCGCGCGCTTCCCACCGGGCGCTACGACGAACGGTCGATCCTGCGCAGCGAGCGACGCCAGGTGGGCCCCCTCGAGGCCCAAGACGTCAGTGCCTTCGCGCGGTCTGGCTCCGAGGGCGAGTACTACCGCGTGGTCAACGTCGCCTATTACGAGCTCGAGCTGAGCTTTCAGTGGGCCGGGCCGATGGCGAAGCGCGACGAGGTCGACGCGCGCGTCGAACGCACGCTCGAGAGCCTCAAGTTCCGAAGGCGATGATGAGCTCCTACCAGACCACCGAGTGCCTGTTCGAGCTCGAGCCCGGCTGGTCCGACGAGACCGGCTACGTGTACGTCGACGGCGACGTGCGCGTGGTGGTCGGGCCCTTCGCGCCGGAGGCCGAGGCGAATGGAAAGCTCGAGCAGGCATTGGAGCGCTTCCGCTTGGCAGTGCCCAGCTACGAGCTGCTCGAGCGCCAGCAGACCGATTCGCCAGTTCGAGGCTCCGAGCTCATCGCGCACCGGCTCGGCGGTGCTCTGGGGATCTTCGAGATCAGCGTCTTCTGGCGACTCGGGCAGATGCTCTGGGTGATCCGCGCGGCCGGTCCGAGCGACGCGGAGCCGAGGTGCAGAGCGGCGGTCTCCAGCTTCTGCGAATCCTATGAACCCATCGAGGCAGCATGAGTGAGCCCAAACCGGCCGCCCGCAAGGACGACCTCATCGAGCACAACCAGAGCCAGGTCCTCCGCTTCCTGGGCATGGTCTTCGCCAACGCCTGGGCCGCCGCGCGTGTCGCATCGGTCGCGAAGAACATCGTGCTCGCCTCGGCGGGTCCGGCCGGTTGGGCCGCGCTCGGCGTCTCGATCGTGGTCGAGTGGGCTGTCGTCGAGGCGGTGGAGTGGGCCTCCGGGGAGATCGGCGAGCGCATCCGCACCCAAGGTATCCACGGGATCCGCAACGGCTCGCCCGCAGTCTTCATCAATCTGCGCAACGCGGCGCGCGGCGGTCCGACCGGCGACCCGCTCGCCTGCCACTCCGGGAAGATCGTCAGAGAAGGAAGCCGCTGGGTGAGCTTCGACGGCAAGCCCGCGGGGCGGCTGGGCGACTTCACCAATCACTCGGGCAAGGTCTCGAGCGGATCCCCGAACGTGTACATCGGCGGTCCTCCCGTGAGTTACGACAACGAGCTCGCCGTGCACGGGCTCGTGGGCAACCTCTTCTCGCTCCGCAGCCTCGGCGCAGCCGCCATCGCTGGCGAGTTCGCGAGCGAAGCTGCGAAAGAGACCGGTATCCAGGTGCTCGACCAGCTCTGGGGAATGCGCAACTGATTCGACTCGGAGGTGGCTCGTGGGCAAGATCAACCAAGCAACTGCGCGCATCGTGACCGGCGACGCCCTGGACGTCCGGAGCTTCACGGTCACTCAGGCCATGAGCCAGCTCTTCCGTGTGGAGTTGCGCGTCGTGTCCACGAACCTCGACCTCGACTTCGACGCGATCTTGGGCAACGAAGCGAGCTTCAGCCTGGGATCCACGGTCTCGGCGCGGACCTACTCCGGCATCTGCGTAGAGCTGGACCAGGTACGCGTCGATCGACGCAACCTCGCGACCTACACGCTCGTGATCGCGCCTCGCGCCCACTTGCTCACTCAGCGAAAGAACTATCGCGTCTTCCAATACAAGTCCGAGCTCGACATCGTCCGCCAGTTGCTCGACGAGTGGCGGGTGCCGCACCGGGTCATGGTCGACCCTGCTTCCCACAAGCCCCGCAAGTTCCGCGTCCAGTACGCGGAGACCGACTTCGCCTTCGCCAGCCGGATGCTCGAGGACGCCGGCATCAGTTACTACTTCGAAGACTCCGACGGCGAGACGCGCATGGTCCTCGACGACGAACCGCAGTCGCGGGAGGTGGGTCACGCCCGGGTCCGCCATTTCGACGAGCCTGGGGTGAGCGACGTCGGGTTCGTGACCGCTGTGTCCATGGCCCAGCGGGTCCGGCCGGGCAAGGTGGCGATTGGCGACCTCGACTATCGGCGTGCCTCCACGCAACAGCCGAGGCTCTCGGCCAGCGGAGGGCTCCCGCAGGAGTGTGCACTGGAGCACTTCGACTACGAACCCGGCGCCTTTCTCTACCAATGCCAGGCAGGAGGGAGCTCACCCAGCGCGGACGACCGAGGTGTCACTCGGACCGACGAGCAGGCTGGACAGCGCAAGACCCGCTCCCGCTTGCTCGCGAAGCGGCAAGACACGAAGCGCTTGAGCTTCGAGACGAACCTGCTCGAGCTCTCACCTGGATCCATTCTCAGCATCGCCGACCATCCGCACCCTTCGGTCGAGGCGGATCCGGGCTGGCTCGTCACCGGTGGGATCCTCGAGGGAGACCACGACGGCGACTGGCGGCTCCACGTGGACGCGGTGGGCACCGAGTTGCCGTTCAGACCGATGCCTCTCACGCCCAAACCTCTGGTCCGTGGCCTCGAGAGCGCGACCGTCGTGGGCCCACCCGGCGAGGAGATCCACACCGACGAGTACGGTCGCGTCCGCGTACACTTCCATTGGGATCGCGAGAGCAAGCGCGACCAGGAGAGCTCGTGCTGGCTACCGACCAGCCAACCTTGGGCGGGCGCCGGCTTCGGAGGCGTCGTGCTCCCGCGCGTCGGCCAGGAGGTCTTGGTGGAGTTCCTGGGCGGGGACCCCGACCGACCGGTCGTCGTCGGTCGCGTGTTCACCGAGCACCAGCCCCCGCCGTATCCGCTCCCCGAGGGGAAGACCATCACCGGCATCGTGGGCAAGTCCACGCCGGCCATGGTGATCGGCGCTTCGGGCACGGAGATGCGGACCTACGACTTCCAGGACGTGTTCGCGCAGCGCTGGTCCGAGCAGTCCTTCGCGGCCGTCCCCCCGCGGGCGTTCAGCAGCTACAACACGAGCAACGCGTTCCTGTTGGGCGACGCGCAGGGGGGCGACATCACCTTCCTGCAGGCTGCGCGCGACTTCAACATCCTGGCCAAGAACGCCTGGACGTCGCTCGTGGGCAACTATCGCGGTGGTTTCGTCGGCGGCAACGACATCTTGCACGTGCGCAACAAGCAGCAGATCGACGTGGGCCAAGATCAGGTGCTCCGCGTGCGCCGCGATCAGCACATCGACGTGCGCGGGCGCCGCGAGGAGCGAGTCGACAAGGACGTCGGCCTCAAGGTGCTCTCCGACCTCACGATGCGCTCGGCGGGCGAGATGGACTTCCTCGCCGGTCGGTCGATCGTGATCGAGAGCGACGAGATGATCCGGCTCGAGGTGGGGGCGTCGTCGATCACGGTCACGAAGTCCAGCGTCGTCATCGCTTCGGCACGCGTAGACATCAACCCCGAGTCCTGAGGAGATCATCATGGCAATCGGCAACGACGCGCGAATCGCGATCTCCTCGGGTGACGAGCTCGACGTCAGGAGCTTCTCCGTGGAGCAGGGCATGAGCCAGCTCTTCAGCGTCGAGGTGCTGGCCGTGTCGCGCAATCACGACATCGACTTCGATTCGGTCATCGGCAACGACGCGCGCTTCGAGCTCGACACGGGGTGGTCCGGGCAGAGCTTCAGCGGAGTCTGCCTCGAGATCGAGCAAGTGAGGGTCGATTCGCGCGGGCTCGCGACCTACCGCGTGGTGCTGGTGCCTCGGCTCTGGCTGCTGACCCAGCGCAGGAATTACCGCATCTTCCAGTACGCCTCGGAGCTCGAGATCGTCCAGCGGCTGCTCGGAGAGTGGGGCGTCGAGTTCGAGTCCAGGGCCCAGGCAGCTCAGCACAAGGGCCGCAAGTATCGCGTGCAATACGACGAGACCGACTACGCGTTCGCGTGCCGCATGCTCGAGGATGCAGGCCTGAGCTTTCACTTCGAGGCCTCCGAGAACGGAACGAAGGTCGTGCTCGACGACGAGCCTCAGTCGCGCGAGCTCGCCCGCCCATCGCTCCGCTACCACGATCGTCCGAGCGTCACGGATGGCGCCTTCGTGACGCAGGTGGAGATCCGTTCGCGTCTGCGCCCCGGCAAGATGACGATCGGCGATCTCGACTTCCGACGCTCGAGCACCCAGCAGCCGAGGCTCAGCGCGACGGGTGGTCTGCCGCAGGAGGCCTCGCTCGAACAGTTCGACTACGAGCCCGGTGCGTTCCTCTACCAGACCGACGCCGCAGGGAAGTCGCCCACGGCCGACGATCGAGGGGTGGCTCGCACCGACGAGGCTGCAGGCGCGCGCAAGACGGAGAACCGGCTGCACGCCCACCGTCAGAGCGCGAGGGTCGTGGAGCTCGAGTCGAACGTCTTGGACCTCGCGCCGGGCGTGCTCTTCAGTGTGCTCGACCACCCTCACAGCGCGTTGGACCCGTCGAAAGGCATGCTCGTGACGCGGGCGACGCTCGTGGGAGAACACGACGGTGACTGGCGCGTTCGAGTCGAGGCGGTGTCCGCTGCCGTCCCGTACAGGCCCGCGCTCGTCACGCCGAAGCCGAAGGTCCGCGGTCTCGAGAGCGCCACGGTCGTAGGACCGCCCGGTGAAGAGATCTACACGGACGAGTTCGCCCGGGTTCGTGTGCACTTTCACTGGGACCGGGAGAGCCAGCGCGACGAGTCGAGCTCGTGTTGGGTCCCCACCAACCAGCCCTGGGCTGGCGACGGCTTCGGTGCGGTCAACGTCCCGCGCATCGGTCAGGAGGTGCTGATCGAGTTCCTGGGGGCCGACCCCGACCGCCCCGTGATCGTCGGTCGGGTATTCACCGAGACGAACCCCGTGCCAGCGAAGCTGCCCAAGTACAAGCACGTGTCCGGGATCATGAGCGAGGCGACGCCTCGCTTGGTCATGGGCGCAGCCGATGGCGCCGCCGCTGGCGCCAGCGCGAGCCCGTTCGGGGGCACGCCGCTGTCGTCGGAGCAGATGAACGGCTTCCTCACGGAGCCCGGGCCATTTCGAGCTGCATCGCCGACGGGCGGGATGCACCAATGGCGTGGCAGCGGTATGCAACTCGACGATTTCAGCAACGCCGAGATCAACTACATCCAGGCCAACCGCGACCTCCACATGGTCGTCTACAACAACTGGACCACGGTCGTCGGTAACCACCGCGTCTGCCGGACCGGCACCGACGACATCCTCCGCGTACGAGGCGATCAGGCCGTGCGGATCGACGCCGAGCAGCGCACCACGGTCGCGCGGAACCAGATGGCCCAGATCGAAGGGAAGCGCGAGGACCGCGTCGGCGATCGGTTCGAGCAGGAGGCGCGCGAGAGCATCACGATGGTCTCGCAGGTGGGCAACGTCGAGCTGGACGCAGTGGGCCCGGTGTCTTGGAACAGCGGGACGACGGTCGAGCTCCGCGTGCGAAACTCGGTGATCAAGCTCTCCCCGACCGAGATCCTCGTGCAGAGCGGCGACAACAACGTGCTCGTCAACCCGGTGCGCTGAGGGTGTGGCCGAGGGTTCGCGCGGTGGCGCCGGGCCCTCGGGGCTCGGCGCGCCCGGCTCACCTACCCATCACCCTCGCGAAGGCCAGCGCGAGCAGCGAAGTGCTCTCGGCCTCGGCGGCGTCCTGGCGCCCGTGGGGCTCGGCGAGCACCCGGACCTTGAAACGAGGCAAGGTGGGCACGTGGCTCTCGAGCTCCGCCGGCAGGTAGATCGGTAGGGTGCTCGAGGAGCCTTGGGGGGTGATCGAGCTCACCAACCTGGGCTGCCCGAGCACGACGCGCTTGTGGAAGCGGCGCTCGTCGAGCAGCCAGCGCTCCACGGTGACTTCGAGGTAGTCGGGCGCGAAGCTGCGCGTCGTGGACGACGCGAAGGCTTGGCGGACGCGCTTCGTGGCCGACTCGACCATCGGCACCGTGACCTTGCGCTCGCCCTTCAGGAGCTCGCTCGCCGCGTCGTAGGCTTCCTTGATCTTGGAGTCGCGTACGATCGTCGGCTCGGCGAACGACAGGGTCGCCTCGAGCGTGTCGCGAGGGTCGAAGCTGAGTTGTACCTCACCCTCGACCACGACGATGGGCCGCACCAGGAGGCCATCGTCGTCGACCGACTCGAGCACTTCTCGGGCGACGCCCGCGGCGCTCAGGCACTCTCCGCGCGCGAGCGCACGCGCGACGATGCGCTCGGGAGGATCCTTGGAGCGAGCGTCGCCGTCGTCGTCCCCCAGCCACGCACCTTTCGCGGGCGGCAGGCGTACGATCTTCGCCCACTTCGGGCTTCGCCTGAGCCTCTCGTGAGCGTCTGGCTGCCACCAGAGCAGGTCGAGGAAGCCAGGACCACGAGAGGCGCGGGTGTGCTCGGAGCGTGACTCGTCCCTCGGAGTCGCGCTGCTCGACCTTGGCTCGACGTGTGCCGCTGCATCGGAGGCCGCCACGAGGCCAGCTTGGGCCGAGCCCGCCGCGTGGGTCGGTATGGCACCGCTCGGGAGAGGGTCCACGCCCAACAGGTAGCTCGGAGGCTTCGCGCGCGCGGCGAGCTCGGCGGTGTTGAACGGTGTCGCGCTGGGGGCCGTCGCGACGAAGGCCGCTCCGGTAGTCGTGGCCGGCGGAACCACCGCGGGAGGCGTCGCCGGCTGCACTGCGGGAGCAGCCGGTAGGGCCACGGCGGGCGGACCGTAGCTGGAGCTGTTCGACATGGTGGAGGGTGTTGCTGCGGGAGGCGGCGGGCGCGAAGGCGCGCGAGGAGCGGCGGCCGAGTGGCTCGAGACCGTGGCCGGGATGATCGGGGGCGGAGGCGTCGGCGTGGCTGGCTCGAGCGTCGGACCGAGCGGCACGCCTGAGCCCATGGCGGGCGCGCTCGGCACGGTGGAGGTGCGGCCACTGGCTCTCAGGAACGCGGGCTCCGCCTCGGCGAGCTCGGTGAGCTTCATCGACATCGTGCGCGTGCTGCGTGGCGGACGGCTCGCCGTCGGGGTGGTGCCCGCCCCCGCGGGCACGAACGGGGTGCCGGCGAGCGACTCTGGTGGCGGTCGGGTGCCGATCTGCGACTGACCGAGCACCGCCACCGAGCGAGGCTTCTGGCCGAGGAAGGGCAGCGCCTCTCCGTTCGACGGTGGATCCTCGATCTCGTACGGGAGCTCGACGATGGGCAGCGCACGCAGGGCCTCGACGCTGCGGCGCAGGCCGCGCTCCTCGAGCACGACCCGCGCGGCTCGCACCTCGGGAAGCTCCCTGGTGAAGAAGCTCACGCGCCAGGTGAGCGTCACGAGCAGGCGCTCGGTGTCGATCGCGACGGTGTCGAGCGTCATGTCGAGCTCCTGCCCCGTGGGCTCGACGATGCAGCGGGCCCACTCCCCGCTGAGGTTCACCACCACACGATCCGCTGCGGGGTGCAGGTTCCCCAGGATGATCCTCGCGTCACGCTCGAGCCGCGTGAGGCGCTGATCGACCGGCGCGACCTGGAAGTAGTCGAAGTCGAAGTCGGCCGGCAGGCCGTCGCGCAGCAGGGCCTCGATCGGAGCGCCACCGTGGCGCGCGAGGTGCCTCGAGCGCTCGGGCCAGCTGCTCGCCAGAGGCCCGAGGCCCACCGTGGGGACCTGCCAGTCGGGAGGGCTCGGCTCGAAGGCGAGCGGCTGGAGCTTCGGCAGGTGCAGTCGACCTCGTTCGTCGCGCCGCCAGCCGATGCCGATCGGGTTCGAGGTGTCGGGCCCGCCGGCGGCTTGCTCCCAGCCGAGCGGCGCGGCCGTGAAGCGCGCTTCGTCGCGCAGCAATCCATCGAGGTCGACGTATCGATCCGCGCGCACCTCGAAGGCCTTCTCGAGCGGCCCGACCACGAAGTGACACGAGAGACGGCTCGCCGAGGTCCCCCGCGGGGCATAGGCTCGCCCCGTCAGTACGACGTCGACCTGGCGCTTGCTCGGGGCGAAGTCCGAGGGCGCCAGGAGCGCGCCGTTGGCGGCGAGCGAGTCGGCCTCGACGAGTGGTGGTTGCTGCTCCGATGGTGCGGCCTCGCCCGCCTCGAGCGCGTAGCTCCGCCTGCAGACGACGACGCAGGCATCGCCGTCGCGCGCCGAACGCCATGCACGCGCGCCCGCTCGACAAGGTGAAGCGGTGAGGATGTCGATCGGAGGCTTCAAGGCTGGCTCGGTGCAGTTCGTAGGTGCTGCGCCCATTCACCGCAACCCCTTCACGCGCCACCGAATCTTCCACGTGATCACCCGGAGCAGCCAACACGAATTCGAGCCTCTATCACGAGGAACGCAGGCGAACTCCGAGCGACGTTCGCAGACGAGGCCCGCCCTCGTGACCACGAGCGCAGGCCCGAAGCGCTCAGCGCAGCTCTTGCTCAGCGCCAGCTCCTGCTCAGCGCCAGCTCTTGCAGGAGCCGTCGACCTCGATCTTGCTGGTGCTCTCCTGGATTCGCACCGAGGCGAGCGGGTTGTCGCTGGCGTCGACGATCCAGACCATGTCGCCCTCCTTCATCTGCCGAGAGCTCACGCTGTTCGGCGAGATGCTCGACGTGGTGCCGCTGCCGTACTTGGGTTTGTCGCCGAAGAAGACGCGCACGTTCTCCTTGCAGCTCGAGCGCAGCGTGACCGACACGAGCACGGGTCCAGAGGGCTTCGGCGGGCTCTCGGTGCTCGGCTGCGAAGCCGGCGAGGCGAAGGCGCTCTGCTCGGGCGGCGCCTCGCTCGAGGAGGGGCCGCCGCTCGTGGGCTGAGCGCCGCCTCCGCTCTCGGGGGCCGGCATGACGAGCGGGATGCAGCCGCCGAGGGCGACGCACGGAAGCAGGAAGGCGAGGCGCTGGAGCATGAGGTGGACTCTCTCTCGGCGGGCTCGCAGAAGGAAGACTCCGGCGTGCGCGACGAGCGTGAGGCGGGCCTCCGGAGGCGTTCACGCTACCGAGCGTCGCGCGATCGCTCGTAGCATCTTGCTCGGCCGCCGCCGTGGGGCAGCGGAGACCGGTTGCATCACCCGGAGCGGACACATGGATCGAGCTCTACTCGGAGCGGCGTGGATCGGCCTCTCGCTCACGCTCCTCGCCTGCGGCGACGACGCGGCGGGCACCAGCGAAGCAACGAGCTCCGGCAGCGGAGGCGCCGGGCAGAGCAGCTCGAGCGGGCCGGGCAGCACGAGCAGCGGCACCGGTGGCCAGGGGGCTGGCGGTGGCACGAGCGGCTCCGGCATCGCCTCGAGCTACCCCGGCGACCAAGGCATCGAAGCCGACCCGGCCGTCTTGTTCGCCGACGGCTTCGAGACCTACACGCAGCCCTCCGACCTCGAGTCCCGCTGGGACGCGGTCTACCAGCTGAACCGGATCCGCTTCGCCACCGAGCAGGGTCGGGTGCGCTTCGGCGCGAAGTCGCTGGAGTTCGAGGTGCCCCAGCAAACCGCCGAGCTCAGCAACGCCGTCGACAAGATCCTCGGCGAGGAGCGCGACGAGCTCTACCTCCGCTACTACTCGCGCTTCGAGGCGCCCTTCGACGTCGTCGGCTCGAGCCACAACGGCTCGAGCATCTCCGCCCATTACTTCACGAACGGCCAGGCGACGCCGGGCGTGCCCGCGGACGGCAGCAACAAGTTCCTCGTGAACCTCGAGCACTGGCGCGGCGAGGCGAGCACACCCTCACCGGGCCATCTGAACGTGTACGTCTACCACCCGGAGCAGCGCAGCCAGTGGGGAGACCACTTCTTCCCCACCGGGATGGTGCTGCCCAACTCGAGCCTGCCCTTCGACTTCGGCTCGGGCTTCGTGAGCCGGCCGGACGTGCTCCCCGCGCTCGATGATTGGCACT
The DNA here is from genome assembly GCA_938004785.1 of uncultured Polyangiaceae bacterium. GTDB lineage: Bacteria > Myxococcota_A > Polyangia > Polyangiales > Polyangiaceae > CALKVW01. The sequence continues at coordinate 22,400 of CALKVW010000211.1, read as the reverse complement.
GCTACGAATACCGCGTGCGCGCCAACACGCCCGGGCAGCGCGACGGCGCCATCACGATCTGGGTCGATGGCGAGCTCGTGGCAGACTTCGGCAACCTCGTCTTCCGCGACGTGGCCGATCTCCGGATCGATCGCTTCGGCCTGTCGTTCCACGTCGGCTCGAACCCGGGCGGTGCGACGCGCAAGTGGTACGACAACGTGGTCGCCGCGACCTCGTACATCGGCCCGGTGAAGCAGCCCTGAACGCCACCGCCTGGCTCTCGGCGACGGCGGCCGCCGCCTACCTCGCGCTCGCCGTGCTCGCCGCGCGTGGGCGCGCGCGGCACCCGCTCGCGCTGCAGCTCGGGCTCATGTCGGGCGGGCTCGCGGTCTACCAGCTCACCGAGCTCGTCTCGGTGTGGAGCGAGGACCGGCGCTGGGTGTGGATCGGCAGCAGCGCCGCTGCGCTGAGCGCCATCCCCACGCTCGCGCTGCTCTCGGGGCTCCTCGGCCTCGGCCGGGGCATGCGCTGGGTGAACCGCGTCGCGGCGCCCTACTTCGCGCTCGCAGCCGCGATGGGGCTCGCGCCGATCGCGGCGCCTAGGCTGGAGTGGCTCTACGACGACGGCGTCTGGGGCCTCGCGATGCTCGCCGGGCTGGTGCCCTCGTTCACGCCGATCCTCGTGGAGTCCTTCCGGCGTGTGTGGAGCTCGCGTGGTGCGGAGCGCGCACGGGCGCAGCTCGTCGCGAGCGCCTTCGTGCTCGGCATCGGCTCGGTGATCACCGACCTGCTCGCCATGGGCGGGCTCGAGATCCCGCGCCTCTCCTCGGTGGGGCTCGTGCTCGCGGCCGCGGTCGTCGCCGCGCTCACGCTCGAGGCGCGCCTCGCGGCCGGGGTGCGCCCGGTGGCGATCCTCAACGCGGTGCTGATCGCGCTCGTGGCCGTCGGCGCGCAGGTGATCCTGGTGACCTGGGCGGGCGATCGCAGCGTGCTCGTGGCCTTCGGCAGCGTCGTGGTCGCGCTCGTCTTCGCCGTGGGGCTCGCGCCGCTCTACGCGAGCTTCGCCGAGCAGCGCGCTCGCACGGAGGAGCTGCTCACGCTGGGCCGCTTCGCGAGGCAGTTCGCCCACGACGTGCGCAACCCGCTCGCCGCCATCAAGGGCGCGGGGCAGTTCCTCGAGGCCGAGCTCGCCGAGGGCCGGCCGCTCGAGCAGCACGCCGACATGCTGCGCACGATCATCGAGCAGGTCGACCGCGTGGAGCGCACGCTCGCGGATCACCAGCGCTACGCGCGCGTCGAGCCCGAGCTCTCGGAGCTCGAGGTCTCCGAGTGGGTCGCGCGCGCCCTCGAGGGTGTCGGATCGCTCTCGACCCAGGTGAAGGTCGTGCAGGCGCTCGACCCACGCGGAGCCAAGATCGTCGGCGACCCGGAGCTCTTGCGTTACGCCCTCGAGAACCTGCTCCGCAACGCCTACGAGGCGATGCCCGACGGTGGTGAGCTCGGCGTGCGGAGCGAGCTCGCCACTTCGGGCCCGCCCACGCTCAGGCTCAGCGTCGAAGACTCGGGCGCCGGGATCGATCCGAGCCTCGTCGAGCGCTTGCTCGCAGGCCATTACAGCAACAAACCTGGTGGCAGCGGGCTCGGCCTGGCCTTCGTGCGGCGCGTGGCCGAGGCCCATGGCGGCAAGCTCGCCGTCGAGAGCGAGCTCGGTAGGGGCGCGAAGCTCGTGCTCAGCCTGCCCGTCGGTGGCCCGACGGCCATGCCGAGCTCGAGGGGCAGGCGCTGAGCGCTGCTCAGCGCAAGGATCGGTCGCGCTCGAAGACACGCACGAACTCGCGCGGCGCGCGCTTCTTGCGGAGGCAGCGCGTGTCGGCGCTCATGTAGCAGACGGTGAAGGCGCGCCTCGCTCGCCCCAGCGTGGTCGGTCGTGAGCGGTGCCACACGTGGTTGTGGATGAGCAGCAGCTCGCCGGCGCGCGCCGGGAGAGCGAGCGCGCGCGCTTCGGCCTGCGCGCGCTCCACGTGATCCTTGGGCACGACCCCGCCGAGCGGCGTCGCCAGCCCTGCCGCGTGCGAGTCGGGCAGCACCTCGACGCAGCCGCCGTCGAGAGGGGCGTCGTCGATGGCGACCCAGAGCTGGAGGACCGGGTCGCGGTCGAGCCCCCAGAACCTGCCGCCGTCCTGGTGCCACGGGAGAGGAGAGCCGCCGCTCGCGGGTTTGTTGAAGAGCACCGCGCGGTAGAGCACGATCTCACCCTCGATGACCTGGCGCACGATGCGCTCGTGGAGCTCGCACTCGAGGATCGCGCGGTAGAGCTCGTCGCGCTCGAGCTTCTCGATCTTGCGATAGTCGAGGCTCGGGCCCACGTAGCCCTCGCCATAGGGCAGGTCTTCGTATCGGCCGCTCGCCGACTCGTGTTGGAAGAAGAGCCCTGGCACCTCGACCCGCCCGAGCATCAGCTCGTCGGCACGCGTGCGCAGCGCGCGCAGCGTGGGCTCGTCGAACACCTGCCCCACACGCGCGTAGCCGTGCGCGCGGTAGTGCGCGACCGCCGTCTCGAGGTCGAGCTCCGTGGCGCCTGCGGCGTACATCGTCAGCGCGCGTAGGCGGTCGAGGTGCCGAGCTGCTCGCGCGAGAGTTGCTCGATGCGCGCGCAGGTCTCGGGGTCGAGCTCGCGCTGCATCGCCGCCACGGCGTCGTCGAGCTGCGCCACGCTGCCCGGGCCCACGAGGATCGAGTCGACGAAGCCACGCGTGCGCAGCCAGGCGTAGGCGAGCTCGACGAGCGAGAGGCCCTTCGCTTCGGCCAGCGCGCGGTAGCGCTCGGCCGACTCGAGCATCGGCTGCGACCAATAGCGGTCGAGGTAGAGCCTGTTCTTGTCGAAGCGCGAGCCCTTCTCGACGCTGCTCTCCGGCCGGTAGCGGCCCGTGAGCAGGCCGCCTGCGAGGGGGTTGTAGACCGTCGTGTGCAGCGCGTACTTCTCGGCGAAGCGCGCGTACTCGAGGTCGAGCTGGCGGATGAGCAGGTTGTAGAGCTGCTGCGCCACGATCGGGCGCGGCATGCCGAGCCGGTCGCAGGTGTGGAAGATCTCGAGCAGCTGCCACGACGCGTAGTTCGAGACGCCGAAGGCGCGTACCCGCCCGGCGTCGAGCAGCGACTTCATCGCCGAGAGCGACTCGTCGATCGGGACCGTGTGGTCGGGCACGTGCAGGTAGTAGAGGTCGACGTGGTCGGTGCCGAGGCGCGCGAGGCTCTCGTCGAGCGCGGCGAGGATCCGCGTGGGGGCGAGGCCCTCGGGCTTGCCTGCCACACGGCCGAAGCCCACCTTCGTGGCGATCAGCATCTCCTCGCGACGCCCCTTGGCGAAGCGGCCGAGGATGCGCTCGCTCTCGCCGTCGACGTAGGCGTTGGCCGTGTCGAAGACGCGCACGCCGAGCTCGAGCGCGCGCGCGAGGATGCGCTCGGCTTCGGCGGCGGGCGTGCGTTTGCCGAAGTTCATGGTGCCGAGCGCGAGGCTCGCCGCCGCGCCTGGGCTCCTACGCGCGAAGTGCGCGGCGACGTCGATCCTGCCAGAGGTCATGGCGCTCGCCGGGGTCATCGGGTGGCGGGTTTCATAGCGCCGCGACGAAGGCGCGCGCGAACTCGATCGGAGAGGGGCGGTCGGCGGCGTTCATCGCGGTGCCCGCGCGCAGCACCTTGGCCATCGCGGCCGGGAATTCGCGCAGGCGCTCCGGGTCCTCGAAGGGGTCGCGGCGCATGTGCGCGATGATGCGGTCGCGCGGGTTCTCGATCTCGTCGAAGAGCGCGCGGCCCGTCGTCACGTTGTAGATCGTGCCGACGAGCGCGTAGACGTCGGCGCGCGGGTCGAGCTCGACCGGGTCGAGCACCTGCTCGGGCGCGATGTAGCCCGCGGTGCCCGCGACGAAGCGACCCGCTGCGTCGGCGGCGACGCGCGTCGAGCGAACCATGCCGAAGTCGATGACCACCGACGACAGCGGGGGCGTGTGGGCGGGATCGCGGTGCTTGGCCGGCTCGAAGCGCTGGCCGCCCTCGAGTGGCAGGCGCAGCCAGAGGTTGGCCGGCTTGATGTCGCGGTGCACGAGCCCCGCGTTGTGCAGCGCCGCGAGGCCGGCGCAGGACTCGACGACGACCTGGCGCAGCTCGAAGAGCGTCATCTTGCGGGCGAAGGAGTACTCCTTCAGATCGGCGCCGATGAGGTACTCCAGCACGAGGAAGGGGAAGCCCTTGGAGACGCCGCGATCGATGATGTTGGCGACGTTGGGGTGGTAGAGGCCGGCGAGCGCCTTCGCCTCCTCGACGAAGGAGGCGAGGATGCCCTCACGCTCGACCTCGTTGGCGCTCGCGAGCGCGTCGGCCTTGGGGATCTTGAGCACGAAGAGGCGATCGGCTCCCGGTTTGCGCACCAGCCACACCGAGCCGATGCCGCCTTCACCGAGCGGCTTCACGAGCTCGTAGCCCTCGATCGTCTTGGGCTCCTTCTTCTGGATGGGCGGGGGCGGCGGCGTGCGGCGGATCGCGCCGCGCACGGCCTCCTCGAGCAGGGTCGAGGTGATCGGGCCGAGCGAGGCGAGCCAGACGTCGAGCATCGACAGATCGCGCGCGCGGATCGCGCGGGCGACCAGCGCGGCGACGCGCGGCGCGTTGTCGGTCGCGCTGCGCGTGAGCGAGTCGTCGTGGCTCGCGGAGCTCGCGGTGTGGAGCGCCTTCACCGGGTTGGCGAGCGCGCCGTGGAGGCGATCGCCGGCGAGCACGAGCGCGAGGCAGCTCTGTTCGAGGTCGGTCTTCGGACCGGCCGTGGACGAGAAGGCGGCGAGGGCTTGGGCGAGGCCGAGGATGGCCTCGCCGAGCTCGGTGCCCTCGGCGTGCAGCGAGGCCAGCGCGGTCGCCGCATCTTCGCGCCACTCGCCGTCGGCGAGATCGCTCGAGAGCGAGGCGCGGAGGATGTCGGCGCGGTCGCAGCAGGTGCTGAGCGCGCCCGGCGCCATGAGCGGCAGCGCGGTCGCGAGCTGCTGCAGCATGTCCGGTCGGTCGATGACGAGCGCCCACCACGCGGCGAAGGGGCCGAGCCATTGCACGTCGTCGACCTCGCCGAGCGCCGTGCCGCGCGTGGTGTCGACGAGCCGCCAGAAGAGCGCGCTCAGCGCCGTCGCCAGCGGCGGCGGCAGCTCGCGTGAGCCGTCGGCGAGGCCCTCGATCTTGCGGATCCACAAGCAGGTGTCGTGGGCGGTCGCGCCTCGCTCGTGGGCGGTCTCGCTCGAGTCGAGCGCATAACCGCCGATGCGGATCGCAGACACCTCGAGCGCGACGAGCGTCTCCGGGTCTTCGGTGCCGCTGACGCGCCGCTCCTTGACGAGCTCGATGAGCTTCGCGGGAGCCTCGGCGATCTGCTTCCAGGTGCCGCTGAGATCCGGCTCCTCGATGGGCTCACCGACGGGGCAGGTGTCGAGCAGAGGGGCCCAGAGGCGCAGCGCGAAGGCACGTGCGCAGCCCTCGAGCGCGTTGATCGCGGCGGCGCGCGTGCGTCGGCCGCCGGAGCCGACCGCGGTGCGCATCGCCTCCTGGAAGGTGGGCGAGAGCGAGCTCGCGAAGCGCGCCGCGCGCGCGTCGGCCTCCTCGTCGTCGTATTGGGCGGCGATGCGCATCAGGTTGTCGATCCCGATCTCGAGATCGAGCGGATCGCGCTCGGCGCCGTCGATGGGATCGGTGACCGAGACGACCTCGATCCACCGCCGGAGCTCGTCGAACTGGGTGGGGCGCGCGATGCGCGCGCGATCGCGCAGCTCGCGCAGCGGCCCCTCGACCGCGGGCTGGTGGCTGCCGCGCCGCCAGAGCGTGGCGAGGCCACGCGCGAGGGCCCGCGAGGCGACCGCGCCGCCGTCGCCGCCGAGGATGCGCTTGGCGAGGCGCTCCCAGAGCGGGTGTCGCTCGAAGTAGAGGTAGGGCGTGGCCGCGGCGACGGCGGCGAGCACCCAGTCCTCTTCGTCGGGCGACTCGAGGATGGCGACGAGCTGGCTCGAGAGGAAGCTCAGCCTCTCGGCCGGCAAGGAGGCGAAGGCCGTGACGGCGCGCTGGCGGAGGAGCTTCGAGTCGCCGAAGACCCAATCGAGCAGCGTGCCCTCGAGCTGCTCGAGCGCGCCCGTGAGCCTGCCGAGCGCGCGCGCGGCGTGGACCCACACGAGCGGCTCGGGGTGCAGCAAGAGAGGCTGGAGGATCTGCAAGGTCTGTCCGACGAGCGCCGGGCTCGTATTCGGCGGCAGGCCGCGCGAAGCCATCTCGAGGCAGCGCGCGGCGAGCACGCGCCCGAGCAGCGAGCCGTGCGCGGGCTGCTTCACCAGCGCGTCGAAGGTGGCGGGCGAGCCCCAGATCCATTGACCCAGCTCGGGGATCTCGAGCGCGATCGAGCCGGCCTCCCAGATGAGGATCGCCAGGCGCGCGACGGCCTCGGCGTTCTCCGCGGTGAGCAGCGCGGAGCCGTCACCGAGCAGCGGGGCGCAGAGCAGCGCGTCGACGAGCGGCCCCTCCACCACGCGCGAGCGCGCCATCGCGACGACGCGTTCGGCGGGCTCCGACTCGCTCGCGAGCCAGAGGAGGCGCGCGAGGCGCACGTCGCGGCGCCACGTGCTCGCCGCGCACCAGGTCACGAGGCAGCGGCCGCGCCCGCTCGAGATGAGCTGGGCCAGCTGCTCGAGGTCGGCGTCGTCGTGGGTGAGCTGCGCGAGGCCGCGCGCGAGCGCGTCGGCGGTGCGCGCGAGCTCGGCGGGGAGCTCGTGCACGCCGTCGCCCGCGCGGCGACGCGCACCTGCGTGCCAGCGTACGCGCAGCGCCTCCTCGAGGGAGGGCTCGCGATCGATGGCCGACTCGAGCTGCGCGAAGGACTCCAGGGCTTGGTCGATCTGCATCGCGGTGCCGGGAGCGTAGCCGGTCCGTAGCCGATCGTGGGAGCGCCGCGTCTCAGCCCTCCGAGAACACGACCGGCGCGCGACCCGTCGCGAAGGCGCCGCGCCCACGGCCCGCGCGCTTCGCCTCGTAGAGCCGCGCGTCTGCGGCGCCGACGAGGCCCTCGGGGTCGCGGCAGTCGTCCGGGTAGGAGGCCGCGCCCAGGCTCAGCGAGATGCGCTCCTTCGTCGACGCGCGGCCGATGCGCCGCGCGACGAGCTCGGCCTCGGCCGGGCCCGTGTCGGGCAGGAGCACGACCAGCTCGTCGCCGCCGAAGCGCGCCGCCACGTCGTTGGCGCGCAGCTCGGAGCGCAGGATGCGACCCACGGTGCGCAAGAGCTCGTCGCCCGCCTCGTGGCCGCGCTCGTTGTTCACGTCGCGGAAGTGATCGAGATCGATGAGCAGGAGCGACAGGCTCGCGGTGCCGCGTCGCGTGCGCGCGCGCTCCTGCCGGTAGCGCGCCTCGAACTCGCGTCGGTTGAGCAGCCCCGTGAGCAGATCGTAGCGCGCGAGATCCTCGACCTCACGGAGCAGCCTCAGCGTCTCCCACACGACCGAGGCCTGCGCCACGTAGGCGGCGAGCGCGTCGTCGAGCGCGCGCGAGATCACGGGCTGGCCGAAGCGCCGGTCGGCGTAGAGCAGCCCGAGGCGGTGGTCGCGCGCGCGCAGCTCGGTGAGCACGAAGACCTCGGCCGGATCGAGCGCGCGCAGGGCCTCGGGTAGGTCGACCTCTGCGCGCTCGAGGCGGCCGCCGCGGCCGTCGACCGCGAGGCGCACGGCGTCGCGCGCCGTAGGCCCGGGCGCGAGCTCGCGACCGAGCACGAGCTCGGCGAAGCGCGACGGCGCCGTCGCGCGCGAGAGCTGCGCCTCGAAGGGCACCGCCTCCGCCTCGATCGACTCCCAGATGCGGTGCGCCTCCTCGGCGTCGGCCGGGCCCGTGCCGAGCGTTCCGATGAAGACGTTCCGGGCCGGATCGTGCGTGTAGATCGCTGCGCGGTGGAAGCCGAGCCCCGAGCCCGCCGTCACACCCGTGAGGAAGATCGCCAGCGCCTCGCCGAGCGAGGGCGCGCCGAGCATCTTGCCGGCGACCTCTCGCAGCGCGCTCGCGCGCGCGAGCTCGGCGGAGGCACCGATCCCGACGGCCACGAGCTCGGCGCTCGAGCGCGAGGCCGCGACGAGGGACGCGAGCAGCGGCTCGAGCGCGTCGAGATCGTCGCCGGTGGCCTCGAAGCCGCGCCCCTCGTGGGCGCTGCGCACGACGCTCGTTCCCTCGACCTCGACGACCGACAGCTCGAGCGCCTCGGGCTCGAGCGACGCGAGCTTGTAGAGCTGTGCGACCGCGCCTCGTTGCTGCGCATCCGTTCCGAGGCAGAGCTCGATCGCGAGCGGTCCGACCCGCCGCAGGAAGCCGCGCAAAGCCTCGGGCACGCTCGCGATCCTGGACGCGCGCTCGAGCTCGGGAGGAGGAGGACAGGACAGCAAGCTCGGCGATCCTACAGCGCATCGAGGGCTCGAAGCGCGAAACGCGCCGGGCGAAGGGCTCGCTCGCGCCTGAGGCCGCGCCGACCAAGCTTTCGGTGTCTCAGGGGCTTTCGGCTATACTTGCGTCATGTCTTCGCGCAGCCTCACAGCGAGCCTCCTCGTGCTCGTCGGCTGCGCCTACGGAGAGCCGCTCGACCCGTTCACATCCTCTGCCGACGCGGGCTCGACGACCTCGGGCGGGAGCGGAGGCGAAGGAGCGGGCTCGGCGAGCGGCACGACGACGAGCGGCTCGAGCTCCTCGTCGTCGGCGAGCGGCGGCAACGGCACGGGAGGCGGCGGCTCGAGCGGCGTCTGCGGCGACGGCGTGGTCGACGCAGGCGAGCAGTGCGACGACCAGAACGCGGTCGCGGGCGATGGCTGCACGGCCTGCGCGATCGATTGCGACACCACCGATCTGAAGAACCCCGCGACCGGGCACTGCTACCGGCTGTTCGCCACCTCGTCCACGCAGCCGGTGGCCGAAGCGAACTGCCAGGCCTGGGGTGGCGCGCCCGGGCTCGGCCACCTCGCCTCGATCGAGAGCGCCACCGAGAACGCCTTCGTGGCGCCGCTCGTCACCGGCAATACGTGGATCGGCGCCGACGACTTCGGCGGTGACTGGGCCTGGATCGACGGCACGCCCTACGCCTTCGAGAACTGGCAGACCAACGAGCCGAACTACCCGGGCGTCGAGCACTGCATGTTCATGGACGCGCAGGCGAAGTGGCACGACCACAACTGCGGAGACACCCGCTCCGCGTACCTCTGCGAGCGCCGCGGCGCAGGGACGTTCTAGGCGCGCCGTGAGGCTCCGCGGCGGCGTAGGCCACGTCGCCGGGTCCTCCGGCGAGCCGCGCGCTCAGGCTTCGCGAACTCCGAGCTGACCGTTCATTGGATCTTCCGCGGAAAGACACGGCTCGACGACTCGAGCTACTGAAGCTGCGAGGCCTCGTCGGGGGCGGCACGCTCGCGGCCGATCTCTCGGCTGCCTCGACGGTGGCGCTCGTCGGCCTGCCGCAGTGCCTGGCCTACGCGCTGATGTCGGGCATGCCACCCATCTACGGGCTGGTCACCGCGCTCGTGCCGGGGTTCGTCGCGGCGATCGTCGGCAAGAGCCCGCACGTGGTGACGGGGCCGACGAACACGACGGGCCTGCTCATCCTCGCGGCGCTCACGCCGTTCCTCGGGAGCGGAGGCCTGCTCGAGCCCAGCGGTCTGGGCGCGCTCGCGGCGCTCACGTTGTTGGCTGGGCTCGTCCGCTTGGTCGCCGCGCTGCTCGGAGGCTCCACGCTCGTCGACTTCATCCCCGAGTCGGTGCTCGCGGGCTTCACCGCAGGCGCAGGCGTGCTCATCACCATGATGCAGCTCGACGAGCTCTTGGGGCTCGCGAACGTGCGAGGCCACAGCCTCGTCGACCAGCTCCGCGACGTCTACCTGAGGGCATCGAGCTCCGGTGTGGGCTGGGGTTCGATCGCCCTGGGTACGGGCACGGCGATCGCGATCGCGGTCGCGAAGCGGCGAGCACCCAAGGTGCCGGTGCCGCTCTTGGCGGTGGCGCTCGCGACCGGCGTCTCGATGTGGCTCGGGCTCGACGCCTCGCGCGGCCTGCCCGTCGTCGCCGATCGCGCGGGTGTGACGCAGGGCTGGCCGCCCTTCGCGCTCCCGTCGCTCGATCCCGGGCTCTGGCGCGAGCTGCTCGGCCCGGCCTCCGCGATCGCGCTGCTCGGCACGATCGAGCTCGCGGTGTCGGCGCGGCGAGGCGGAGCGCGGCCCGACATGCGGCGTGAGATCGTCGCGCAGGGCGCGGCGAACGTGGCGGGCGCCTTCGTGGGTGCCTTCCCGGCCTCGGCCAGCCTCGCGCGCTCGGCCCTGCTCGAGCTCGGCGGCGCGCAGACCCGCCTCGCACCCGCAGCCGCCGCCCTCGTGATGCTGCCGGTGGTGTACTTCGGCGGAGACTTCGTCGGCTCGATGCCGCTCGCGAGCCTCGCGGGGGTGCTCTTCGCGGTGGCGCTGAGCATGGTCGACCTGCCGCGCATGCGCCGCATGTGGAGCGCCGCGCCCGCGACGCGCGTCCTGCTCGCGACGACCTTCGTGGCGACGCTCGCGCTGCCGCTCGAGTGGGCGATCTTCTCGGGTGTGGGCCTCGGCCTCGCCCACCACCTCGCCACGACGAGGGCGCCCCGCATCGAGCGGCTCGTGCCTCAGGGGTCACGCCTCGTGCCCTACGTGCCCGTGCCGGGTGAGCCGCCGCCGAGCATCGTCGTGCTCGAGGTGAGCGGCGACTGCCACTTCGCCGCGACCGGCGCGCTGCTCCGCCGCATCGAGGAGCTCATGCCCGAGGGGACCGAGCAGCTCGTCGTCGACCTCTCGCACGCGCACGCGCTCCGCTTCGCCGCGCTGCTCGCCTTCGAGGACCTCGCGAGACACCTGAGCGTGCGAGGCGCCGAGCTCTCCCTTGCGGGGGTCGACGAGGGCTTCGCGCGCCTGCTGCGTGGTACGGGCTCCAAGCTGCGCGCTCAGAGCTACGCCTCCGAGCCGCAGGCCAGCGTGCGCTCGGTGCTCGAGCGCCTCGGTGTTCGCGACTCGACTGGCACGGCTGGCACGGATCCGAGCGACCGCGACACAGAACGACACAGCCAGGCTTGAGACCTGGCCCGAAAGCTCGCTCGGTCGTGCCTGTTCGCCGGTCCGGAGTTGGCCCTGAGATTGCTAAGCCACTCGACATGAACCGCACGTCCCTCCACTCCTTCGCTTCGACCCTCGCTCTCTCCGCGCTCGCTTGGAGCGCGCTAGGCTGCGGCTCGACCGTCATCGGCGGCGGCGGTGAGGGTGGCGGCGACATCGAGCCTGGCTGCCGCGTCGACGATCGCTGCGCGGAGCCGCCCGGCGTCTCCGACGAGGGCGTCGCGGTGCGCTGGGACGCGCTTGGCGGCGCGGTCGCCGAGGCGCCCGCCGATACGCTGCTGCTCGCCTTCGGCAGCGAGGCGGCCTCCTGCGCCGACCCGCTGGCGAGCGCTCCGTCGTGTGGTCCCACGCTCGCTTGGAAGGCGGAGATCCCGCTGCCGGCCGACCTGCAATACGCGGGCGCGGTCGTCGATCTCGAGAGCTTGATCGACGTGGGCTTCGGGCCCTTTTACTCCGGCTCGCAGGGTGAAGGCGACGGCGCCTGCTCCGGCGGCGGTGGCACGCTCTTCGGCACGCTCGAGGTGCTCGCGATCGATTCGAGCTCGATCACCGTGCGCATCACCGACGCCTTCGGCTTCGGCGACGAGGTCGACGGCACGCGAACCTTGCTGCGCTGCGACGGCGGCACGATCGAGCCCGAGCCCGTCGTCGGCCCCGCCGTGGCGCTCACGCAGGAGCAGTTCGACGACTACCTCGATTCGATCCTCGATGGCGAAGGTGGCTCGACCACCACCGGCGGCGGACCTGCACCGGCCGACCGCTTCTGGGTCGTCATCGATGCGCTCGGGAACACGGGTGGATTGAGCTGCAACAATCCTTACGCTCAGATGGATGAGTGCGAGGTCGAGCGCGGGATCGTCACGCTCGACCTCGACCCGAACCAGCTCGAGCCCGGCGTCTACCCGATCGGGCCCGGAGGTGTCGGCTTGAGCTTCAGGGAGTCGGGCCCCAACGGCGACGGGAGCTGCTGGGGTGGCTTCGGCGGTGGCTTCGACGAGGGCACCGTGGAGATCGTGGCGCTCGACGACAGCTCGATCCGCGTGATCGTCCGGAGCAGCTTCCTCGACGCGTCGATCGACGCGACCGCGTCGCGCTGCCCCTGAGGGCGAAGGCTCAGGGCCTCGCCACGAGCGTCTCGCCCGCGCGCACGGTCGCCGTGCGCGCGGCGCCGCCCGGGAAGCGCAGCTCGACCTCGGCCTCGCAGGCCGCGCCGATCCCGAAGACGAGCGCGTGGTCGCCGGTGCCGAGGTAGCTGCCACCGATCACGACCTGCGCCGTCTGCGTGCTGCCGCCGGCGCTCACGCGCACACGGGTGCCGGGCGCGACGGGCTCGGTCGAGACGCGCACGAAGTGACCCGCGGCGGAGACGTTGCGGAGGATCTGCGGCGAGCCGCCGTTGGCCGCCGTGACGACGTCGACGTCGCCGTCACCGTCGAGATCGCCGAAGACGGCGCCGCGGTGCACGGCCTTCTTCGCGAGCGCCTCTCCCTCGGCGGGCGTGTGCGCGAACCAGCGCCCGTCGCGTCGCACGAAGAGCTGGTTCGGGTCGCCTACGAGCTCGGGATCGAAGACGTTGCCGCTCGTCTGGAAGACGTCGAGGTCGCCGTCGAGGTCGAAGTCGACGAGGCCCACGGCCCAGTTGACGTAGAGGTTGCTCTCCGGCGGCAGGCTCTCGAAGCTGCACGGCAGCTCCCGATCGAAGCAGTCGAAGACGCGCGTCGGCCTGTCGGAGAAGTCGGTCGACACGAGATCGAGGATGCCGTCGTTCTCGACGTCGCCGATGGCGCCGCCCATCGTGTCGGTGCCGGCGGCCGAATAGCCGAGCTCCGAGGAGCGGTCGACGAAGTTGCCGTTTCCATCGTTGATGTACATACGATCGGAGAAGGCCACGCCCATGTCGTTGCCCACCCAGAGATCGACGTCGCCGTCGTCGTCTTGGTCGAAGAAGATCGCCGCGAGCGAGGGGTCGGCCTCCGAGAGCCCGCGCCCCATCGACTGCTCGGTGAAGTTGCCCCTGCCGTCGTTCACGTAGAGCAGGTTGGTCTCGCGCTCGCAGGCGAGCGGGAAGAGGTAGCAAGCGTCGGGGCAGGTCTCGAGCACCACGAGGCGCGCCACGAAGAGGTCGAGGTCGCCGTCGCCGTCGATGTCGGCCGCGCTCGCCGAGGTCGAGTAGCCCGAGTGCGTGACGCCCGCGCTCGCGCTCACGTCGACGAAGCGCCCGGCGCCGTCGTTCTCGTAGAGCGTGTCGCGGCCCGTGGTCGTGACGTAGAGGTCGAGATCGCCGTCGCCGTCCTTGTCGAAGGCCGCGCAGCCGATGGCGTCGCCCGGTGTGCCGACCCCTGCCTGGGCCGTGACGTCGGTGAAGCGCCCGGCGCCGTCGTTCGCGTAGAGCGCGCTCGTGTGGCCCTCGCGATCGACGAAGTAGAGGTCGAGGTCGCCGTCGCCGTCGGCGTCGAAGGCGCAGACCCCGGGCCCGCCCACGGTGTCGGTGATGTGGCAGAGCGGCGTCGAGGGGTGGTGCTCGAAGTCGATGCCGGCCTCGGCCGTCGCGTCGACGAACCATCGGCCGTCGCCCGAAGGCGGCGCCTCGCAGGTGGCCGGGCCGCCCGAGTCGTCGCCGCAGGAGGGCAACGCCGCGAGCCCCAGGAGCCCGAGCGCCCCGAGCAGAGCAGGGCGGGCGGCGATGGATTGTTTGGAGCAGCGCATACGTCCCGGAGATGCAAGCCTCGCTGCTGGGGCGATGCAAGCCTCGCGGCGCGCGGGCCAGGTCGGACGATGGGCGGGCCGGTGGAGCTCAGCCTGCGGCGCTCTCGCGCTTCGCGTCGCCGCCGAGCGCGCTCGAGAGCTCCTCGTGGAAGCTGCGGAACGCCGACTCCTCGGGCCAGCGCGGCGCTCCCTCGAGCAGGGCGCGCGCCTTGTCCTTCTGGCCCTCGTCGACGGCGACGATCGCCGCCGCGTAGCGCATCGCCCAGTGCACGAGCGGGCTCTGCTCCGCGGCCGACTCGAGCGTGCTCAGATCGCCGGGCTCGGCGCGGTGATCGAAGGCGCGCACGAGCGCCCCGACGGCCTCGCGCAGCTGGAGCACGCGCTTCTTCACGGCGCCGCCAGACTGGACGGGCAACGTCGAGAGGCGCGCGAGCTGGATGCGCGCGTTGCTCGAGTCGCCCTCGAAGGTCGACAGCAGCACGTCGAGGAAGAGGCGGTGCTCGAGCGCGGCGTCCCATGCGGGGCCGCGCGCGGCGTCGGCCAGGGCGCGACGAGCGTCTTCGATGCGCCCGAAGGCCGCGAAGGCCGTGGCGGTCATCAGGGGCGCGATCGTCTCGGCGTGGGGCGTGGACTCCATCGAGCCCGCCCAGTGACCGAGCACGCGGTGCACGTCGCCCTCGCGCAGCATGCGCACGAGCCGGGTCTTCGACCACCAGCGCAGCCCGAGGTAGACGCCGAGGCCCGCCAGGAGCGCGACGCCGAAGAGCGGGTGGTCCCAGGTGATGTGGAGCGCGGCTGCGGCGGCGGCGGCGGAGCTCAGGAAGAGCCCGATCCGCAACCAACCCGGGCTCTCCCGCTGCTCGTGGGGGTCGTGCGAGGCCATCTTCGAGAACCTACATCGCGCTTCGCTCGCGTCGACCTCGGTGGCGTCGATGGCCGAGCCGCACCGACGGCACACAAAAGGCAAAAGGGCCTGCCGCACCCGCTCTCCGCTACCGTTGCTTCCTTCCGGATCTGGCGGGTTCACGGCGCGCTGTCGGCAGACCCACAACGAGCAGAGGCACAGCTACCACCCGCGCGGCCCCCTGTCGAGGGCTCTCTCGGCATCGCGTCTGGTAGTAGTAGGCCTGTGACGGTCCGGCTCGGAGTCCTGGTGTCGGGGAGCGGCAGCAACCTCGGCGCGATCCTCGCGGCGATCGCGTCGGGAGAGCTCGACGCCGAGGTGGCCGTCGTCATCTCCAACAAACCCGGCGTGCGTGCGCTCGAACGTGCCGCCGAGGCCGGGGTGCCCAGCGAGGTCCTCTCGCACCGCGACCACGCCTCGCGCGAGGCCTACGACCGAGCGCTCGTCGCCCGTCTGCGCGCCGCGCGGGTGGAGTGGGTCGTGCTCGCGGGCTTCATGCGCATCGTCACGAGCGAGCTGCTCGACGCCTTCCCCGATCGCGTGCTGAACATCCACCCGGCGCTCCTGCCGGCGTTTCCGGGCGTCGACGCGCAGGCGCAGGCGCTCGCCTACGGGGTGCGGATCACCGGCTGCACGGTGCACCTCGTCGACGCGGGCGTCGACACCGGGCCGATCCTCGCGCAGGCGGCGGTGCCCGTGCTGCCCGACGACGATCGCGAGCGCCTCGCGGCGCGCATCCTGGTCGAGGAGCACCGCCTCTACGTCGAGGTGCTGCGCCAGATCGCCGCGGGCCGCGTGCTCGTCGAGCAGGCGGCGGGCAGCGGGCGCAGGCGCGCGTGGATCGAAGCGAGCCCGCCCGCGGGCGTAGCCGAGCCCGCGGGGCGAGCCTGATGCAGAAGCACTACGACGTCATCGTGCTCGGTCGCTCGATCGGCGCGCTCAGCGCCGCCGCGCTGCTGGCCCGCCGCGACTTCACCGTGCTCGTGCTCGGCAACGGCGCGCTCGCGCCGACCTACAACGTGCTCGGGGCGCAGCTCCGGCGGCGCGTCTTCACCTTCCTCGCGGCCAGCTCGCCGGCCTGGCAGCGTGTGATCGTCGAGCTCGCGCAGTCGCAGACCTGGCGCCGTCGCATCGTGCCCGCCGCGCCCATGCTCCAGGCGCTCGGGCGCGGGCTGCGCCTCGACGTGCCCGCCGACGCCGAGCACTTCGCGCGCGAGGTGGCCCGCGAGATGCCCGGGCTGCACCGCGTGGTGGAGCGGCTCTACGAGGAGCTGGGCTCGGTGAACGAGCAGGCCGACGCGGCCTTCGCGGAGGACGCGATCTGGCCGCCGGGCGGCTTCTGGGAGCGGCGTGAGACGGGCAAGCTCGCGGCGAGCCTGCCCTACGTGCACGCCGAGCCAGACGCCGATCTGCTCTCGGAATTTCCGCGAGGCCACGTGTACCGCCAGATCGTGCGCGCCTCGGTGCTCTTCGGCACCCACCTGTCGAGCGTGCCACCGCCCTTCGCCGCGGCGCGGCTCCACGGTTCGTGGACGCGTGGCCTCTCCTCGCTCCGAGGCGGAGAGGCGGAGCTCGAGAGCTTCCTCGTCGAGCGCATCGAGGCGCTCGGTGGCAAGTGCAGGCTCGGCGAGCGCGCCGCCTCGCTCCACCTGCGCCGAGGCGTCGTGTCCGGGCTGCTCATCGACGGCGACGAGACCCCGACCGGCTGCGACTTCGTCTTGAGCGACGCCGATGGGGAGTCGCTGGCGGCGCTCGCCGGTGGCGAGGGCATCCACAAGCGCGCCTTGCGCGAGTGGCCGCGCATCACCTCGACCGTGGGGCGCTTCGTGGTCTCCGTCGTGGTCAGGAGCGAGGGGCTGCCCGAGCCGCTCGGCGTCGAGGGCTTCTTCTTCGCGAGCGACAACCCTTGGTCGTCGCGCGCGCGCCTGCCCGTGGTGCACTACACCCGCAGCGAGCTCGACGCCGGCCGTGCGCTCTTGTCGGTCGAGCTCTTGCTGCCCGACCACGGCGCCTTGCCGCTGGTCGAAGCGCGCAGCTTCGTGCTGCGCACGCTCGGCGAGCAGCTGCCCTTTCTGCGCCGACACCTCGAGATCGTCGACTCTCCGCACGACGGCCTCCCGGTGTGGGTCTACGAGCAGCCGGAGGGTGCTCCGAAGCAGGTGGAGCGCGCCTCCCTCGGGCTGTCGCTCCAGGAGCCCATGCTCCGCCAGCTCGAGGTCGACCCACCGGGCTACCTCGGCCTCGGCGGCGAGCCCGTGCGGGGGCCGGTCGAGCGCACGCTCTTGCTGGGGCGCACGGTGATGCCCGGCCTCGGCCAGGAAGGTGAGCTGCTCGCCGCCTGGGGCGCCGCTCGGCTGGTCACGCGCAGCGATCGGCGCAAGGCCCTCATGAGGCGTGACCGCTGGACCGGCACCGAGATCGGCTGAACCTACGCGCACCCAGCCCGGCGGAGCACACGCGAGCGAGTTGCGTGCGGCACGCCGACACACTTATCGTCGCGGACGATGTCGTCGCTTCGCCGCGCCTCCTCCGCTTTGCCTCGCAAGAGCCGGGTCGCACGCGCCCTCGGCGCGCCCGCCGTGGCCCTCACCGCGCTGCTCGCGGCGGGCCTGCCCGCTCCGGCAGCAGCCCAGGAGGTCAAGCTGCCCGTGGCCGTGCTCTCCCTGCAGACCGAAGACGCCTTCGATCAGGCCGAAGCGCTCACCAAGGCGCTCAAGCGGGTCGTCAGCGAGACGCCCGGTTGGTCGCACATCGACAACGACTGGGCCGTGCAGGTGCTCGTGCTCAGTCTCGAGTGCGTGGAGCCCCCCGACGCGGCCTGCGAAGAGAAGATCGCCGCCGAGATCAAGACCGACCGCTACCTCTGGGGCACGATGAAGATCGAGGGCGGTCAGGTCGTCGTCGATCTGCACCTCTGGGTGCGCGGCAGCGGCAGGCGCAGCACCGTCGCGAGGTACTCGACCAACCTCACCGAGGCCTTCGACGACTCTCTGCTCGCCATCGCCCGCAAGGCCTTCCTCGAGCTCGCCGGCCCGCCCCCCGGCGGGAAGATCCGCCTCAAGGCGGGCACGGTCACGGGCTCGATCTACCTCGACGATCAGCTCGTCGGCACGATCAGCGCCGGCCAGGCGAGCCTCGACGTGCCGCTCGGCTCCCACAGGCTGCGCGTCGAGGCCGAGGGCTACGAGCCGATGGAGGCCGTCTTCGACATCCAGGCGCGCCAGGAGCGGGACGTGACCCTCGTGCCGGTCCGCATCACCAAGGGCTTCGACTTCAAGATCGTCGGCGGCTTCGCGGCGCTCGCGGCGGGCGCGGCCTTCGGCACCGTGGGCCTCGTCTCGACCCTGAAGGTCAACTCCATCCAGGGCGACTTCGAGGGCGACAACCCGGAGATGGCGCGCTACCTCACGCAGGTGCCGACGGGCACCGACCCCTGCGAGTACCGCTTTCTCGGCAACACGCCAGCCGCGGCGCAAGGCTGCTCCGACGCGAAGGACGCCGAGGCGATGCAGGCGGTCTTCTACCCGCTCGCGGGTGTCTCCGCCGCCGTCGGCGTGGTGCTGCTGCTCACCTCCGACTGGAGCAGCGGCGACGAGGCCACCACCGGCCGCTCACCCTGGACGATCGAGCCGCGCATCGGCCTCGATGGCGGCGACGTCGCGGTGACGCTGCGCTTCTGAGCGCAGCCGGCCGAGGCGCGCGGAGAGCTCGATGCGCATCGTCGCTGGTCGCTACGGCGGGCGCCGCCTGGTGGCGCCGCGTGGCTCGTCGACGCGCCCGACGGGTGAGCGCGTGCGTGAGGCCCTGTTCGCGGTGCTGGGGCACGAGGTCGTGTCTGCGCGTGTGCTGGATCTCTACGCGGGCACCGGCGCGCTCGGGCTCGAGGCCTTGTCTCGCGGCGCGAGCGCCGTCGTCTTCGTCGAGTCGGCGGGCCCGGCCCTCGAGGCGATCCGCAGCAACGTCGCGACGCTCGGCGCCGTTCGGGAGACGACGCTCGTGGCCGGCGCGGCCGAGCGAACGCTGGGCAGGCTCGAGGCGCTCGGCCCCTTCGATCTCGTGATCGCCGACCCGCCTTGGGCGCGCATCGACGACGCCGTCGCGCTGCTCGCGGCGCTCGTCGAGCGAGGCATCGCGAAGGGCGAGGCGAGCATCGTGCTCGAGCACTCGAGCGAGGACACACCCGAGGTGCAAGGCCTCGAGCCCCGCTGGCAGCGCAGCTACGGCGACACCGGCATCACGATCTTCGAGCGCGCGAGTGAACCTTGAGCTCGCCCCGCGCGCCTCACTCCCAGCGCTCGGAGAAGAAGCCACCCGCGCGCACCGGCCGCTGATCGAAGAGCAGCCCACCCTTCTGCTTGGCGAGGCTCGCGTCGTACACGACCCAGTCCGGCAAGAAGCGCGGCAGCGTGCGGATCGCGAGCGCCGCGCGCGCGGTCGTCGCCGCGTGCACGACGACGTAGCCCGTGGTGTGACGCTGCTTCGTGAGCTCCCCCTCGAAGCCGAGCGGGCGTGGCGCGATGAACGAGGTCGCGAGATCGTCGCCCTCGTGCCTCGTGCCGGCGATCGTGAGCGCGCGCGGTTCGAAGCGCGCCGGGAGCGAGCTCGCGATGGCGCGCGTGAGCAGGTTCTGCTCGGGCGTGCCGAGCAGGATCACGCTGCGCCCGTCGAGCTGGGCGTCGCCTGCGCGGGTGTCCTCGACGATCGGGTAGCGTAGTTCCGCGCTCCCTCCGAGGCTCTGGAGGTGCTCCGCGACGAGTCGGTAGGCGCCGCTGAGCGCGGGGTCCTGCGTGCCGACGACGATCGTGACCGGCGTGAACTGCAGGTCGTCGAGCGGTCCGGACTGACCATGTCGTTTGTGCCCCTCGAGCGAGGGCTCGCGCTCCGACACCGCGTAGCCGCCGCCCTCCTTCACCAGGTAGACCCGCCCGGTCGTCGCAGCGGAGAGCTTCGCTTCGCCGACGGCGATCGACACCGGCCCCGTGGGCGTAGGCGCGAGCGCCGCGAGGTCGAGCTCGAGCACACGCACGCCCTCGAGCCGTACCGCGAGCTCGCTCTCGCTCGGCTTCCACGTCGCGTCGACGCGCGCGGGCTCTGGCTTCGAGGCGTCGTCGAAGGCCACGATGCGCACCCACCAGGCGCGATCGTAGCGGTACTCGCCGCTCACGAAGCGCACGCGCTCGGGCGCCTTCGGGCGTTTCTTGCGCGTGAGCCAGTGCACCATGCGGCCGTCTTCGTAGCCGTCGGTCCACACGTCGTGCTCGGCCTCCTTCGGTACGTCGAAGATCACCGACTGACCGAGCTCTCGGTAACGATCGACGACGACCTTCGAGCGCCCGGGCACGTCGAGCCCGCCGTGGATCACGTGGAGCGGGAGGTGGAGCCCGTTGTCGGCGTAGCGCACGATGTACTCCTTCTCGAGCAGCGCGCGCTCCCAGGGGCGTTTGTCGACGCTCGAGACGCTCCGGTAGTCGAGCAGGTTCGGGTAGCCACAGAGTGGCGCCGCGGCGGCGAAGCGATCGGGGTGGTGCAGCGGCGCGACGAAGGAGAGCGTGCCGCCCATCGAGTAGCCCGTCAGCGAGACGCGATCGGCGTCGACCGGATAGCTCGCGCGGAGCTCGTCGAGCACGCTCGAGAGATCGTGCTCCGCGACCGGCTGCACGCCCGCGTCGCCGTAGCCCCAGGGCGCCACGAGCAGCGCGCCCTGCTCGGGCATGCGCGGCAGGTGATGCGCGGCGTAGGAGAGCGTCATCGTGTCGTCGGGCGGCTCGCCGACGAGCGTGCGCAGCGCGTGCTCGGGCAGGCGATTCTTGCCGTGCGCGACGAAGACCACGGGCAGAGGCTGCTTCTTCTCGATCGCGCGGGGCACGAAGACGACGTACGGAACCAGCCGCCCGTCGAGCGGCGAGCGATATGCGCGGTAGGCGATGCCCTTCTGAGAAGCGTATGCGTCGTCGCCTTGCCGCAGGCCCTCGACGAGCGCCTCGGCGCGCTTCGTATGCGCTTCGAGCCAGCCGAGATCGCGCTCACCGCGCGCGACGGCCTCGGCCAGCGTGCTCGTGTGGTGCTCGAAGCTCGCGCGCGCGCCCTCCGGCACGCCGTTCATCGCAGCGATCTGACGTGACGCAGCGACGAGCGCGCCGATGCGCTCGCGCAGCTTCTCGGGCACGCTCGTGCGCTGCTCGAGCACGGTGCGACCGCCGAGCGAGGCCGTGATGCGCGTCTCGCCACGCGCGGCGAGCTCGAGCGGGAGCTCGATCGTCGCGGGCTCCGTGGCGACGAGCTCGCTCGAGACGAGCCCGCGTCGGGTCGCGGGTGGGCTCAGCTTCGGCCCGCGCACCTCGACCGAGAGCTCGGCGTGCCAGTCTGCCCGAGGCACCAGCCCACGCAAGCGAGGCACGGCGCGCATCCGTAGCGAAGCATCGGCGAACACGAGCTCGGCCTTCGGATCGACGAGCTCGGCGGCGCGGCAGGCCGCGTGCTCGTAGCGCTCGGCGTACACGACGCCCTTCGCGGGGCGACCGTCGCTCTCGAAGAGCCGCAGCGCGAAGCGCGCGCTCGCGGGCTCCACCGCCACGGTGATCGGCGTGAGCCCCGCGCCCAGCTCGACGATCGCCTCGCCCTCGTCGAGCAAGAGCGCGCCGTCTCCGGGCAGCTCCTCGAAGCGGTGCACCTGCCCGCCGACGCGCACGGCGAGCTTGCCCGACACCGAGGCGCGCAGCGCGAGCCGGTGCGGCGAGGCCGACCACAAGAGGCCCGTCGCGACCGCCGCGCCGCTCGCCTCGCGCGACGCGCGCAGCCAAGCTTCCGGCCCGCAGAGCGCCCGCGCCGAAGTGGGTGCGCCGAGCGCGTCGAGCGCGCCGGTGTCGATCGCGCTCTTCGCCGCGGCGGTCGGTACGCCGACGTGCACCGACCATGCGTTCAGGAAGCCCTCCGCGCCTCCAGTGCGCAGGCGCTCGATCGGGACGGGCCGCCCGGCCTCGTCGAGCGGCGTCATGCAAGCCGAGCCTGCGCAGAGCTCGCCGGCCGCGCAGGGTCGGCTCGCCCAGCGAGCCTCGTCGCAGCTCGCCTCGAGCTCGGCGCTCTCGCAGCGACGCGCCCCCGCCGCGCATGCGGCCGCCGCGGGAGCGATCTCGCCCGAGGCGCTGGCGCCGGGGCTGGCGCTCGCGCTGGCGCCCGCGCCGCCGGGCTCGTTCGCCGATGCACGACACCCCGACGCGAGCGCCGCCAAGGAGAGCACGCAGCAGCCGGTGGTGAGCCTCGCGTGGAGCCAGCGCATCGCGCAGGACGAAGTAGCACCGGTGATACGTGGGTCCCAGCATGCGGGCATCGCGCGCTCGAGTGCGCCACGGCCGGAGGCCGTGCTGGTCGGAGGCCGTGCTGGTCGGAGGCCGTGCTGGTCGGAGGCCGTGCTTGCTGGAGGAAATGTGGAGGCGAGCAGCGCGCACCTGGCTATGCTGCTCCGCGACGGAGGCAAGGCGCGTGTCCGACTCGGAGATTCCGGAGAAGAACTCGGGAGCAGGGCTGTACCTCATCGGTGCGCTCGTGCTCGCCGGTGGTGCGGCAGGCATCTACTTCATGACGCGCGACGAGGCGCCGCCGCCGGTCGCCGCCGTCGTGCCTTCGGCGAAGCCCGCCGAGCCGATGATGG
>CALKVW010000210.1 GCA_938004785.1 uncultured Polyangiaceae bacterium | reverse complement strand
CAGAGCGTGGGCTGCAGAGCGTGGGCTGCAGAGCGTGGGCTGCAGAGCGTGGGCTGCAGAGCGTGGGCTTCAGGCCGACTTCTTGCCGGCGTTCTTCTTCTTCACCGCGCCGCGGAGCAGGATCGTGGAGTTGGTCGCGCCGGGGATGCCGCCCTCGATGAGCACGAGATCGTCTTCCGGGACGAGCTTGACGACCTTGAGGTTGAGCATGCTCACCGTCTCGTCGCCGTAGTGACCGGGCATCTTCAGGCCGGGCAGCGTGCGACCGGGCGTCATGTTGGTGCCGATCGAGCCGCCGTGGCGGAAGTACTCGTGCGTGCCGTGCGTCGACACGAAGCCGGCGAAGTTCCAGCGGCGCATGACGCCGGTGAAGCCGCGGCCGCGGGTCTTGCCCTGCGCGTCGACGAATTGGCCGACCTCGAAGACCTTGTCGACGGCGACCTTCTCGCCGAGCTCGTACTTGGCGACCTCGTCGGCCGAGAGGCGCAGCTCGCGCACGATGCGCTTCGGCGTCTGCCCACTCTTCTTGTACTGGCCGGCGAGGGGCTTGTTGGTGTGCTTCTCCTTGCGCTCGCCGAGGCCGAGGACGAGGGCGCTGTAGCCGTCCTTCTCTTCGGTGCGCTTGCCGACGACCACGCAGCCCGCCTGGACGACCGTGGCGCGGATGACCTCGCCCTTGTCGTCGAAGAACTGGGTCATGCCGATCTTCTTGCCGAGGATGCCGGGATTCTTGTTCATGACGCGTACCGTTTCTCGCCCCGTGGAGGTTGGCCGCTCGCGCGGCGTGCCACCTCTGGGCCTCTATGCCCGTGCTGCAGTTGCAGCCGAAGGTGGTGCTTCCTCGGTCATCGCGCGGGTCGGGGGCATCGACCCGGGGGCCAGGCCCGGATGCGTCGGAAGGGGCGGCACCTTAGCCGAAGCCGTGCAGCAAGCCAGCGAAAAACGGGGCGCAGGCGGCTCGACGGGAAGCTTGCCTCCCTGCCGAGCGTCGGGCCAGGGTCGCCGCATGGCTCGCCTGCCCTCGCCCCCGCTGCCTCGGCGCCTCGCGCTCGCGGCGTGCCTGGGCTGGCTGAGCGCCTGCTCACCGGGCGCGCAGCCTCGCGAGGAGGTCGCGGCGAGCGTCGCGCCGGCCCAGAGCGCCGAGCCCGTGGCCTCGGCCCGGAGCGTGCCGGCGCCCGAGCCACCCTCGCCCGAGGCGATCGCCGTGGCGGCGGGCGCCTGCACCCCAGGGGCAGATGTGGGCCTCTACGCGAGCCCCGAGCGCCTGGACGCCACGCGTCCGGTCCGGGTCGTGGCCATCGCGCACCGCTCGAGCGAGCCCCCCGACGGCCTCGTCGCGGTGCCGGCCTCGGGTCCGCCCACCCGCCCCGCGACGAGCCTGGGGCTCGGGCCGCCGGCCTCCCTGCGCGGCACGCTGACGGAGGCGCCAGCAGGCAAGCTGCGCCTCGTCGCGCACCGCGCCGAGCGTGTGCTCGGCTGCGTGGAGCTCGAGGTCCACGAGGCCCCGCTCGGGCAGCGGCGCGCCGGCGGTAGGGGCGCGTGGAGGCACACGCGGGCCTGGACGAGCGAGCTCGAGGACTACTACGCCGCCTGGGTGGAGGCGCTCTTCGCGGCGCCGGAGGCCGCGCAGCCGAGCTACGCCGCGCTGCACGAGCTGACGCAGGACTCCTCGAAGAACCTGCTCTTCGATCACTGGGCGCTCGACGAAGACGCCGCGCTCCCACGAGGCCTGCGGCTCGACCCGGACTGCGCCGATCTGCCGTACTTCCTGCGCGCCTACTTCGCCGCGAAGCTCGGGCTGCCCTTCGCCTTCTCCTCGTGCACGCGTGGGCAGGCAGGCCAGGCCCCGAAGTGCCTCAAGCGCCGCTCGAGCCTCGAGCCGATGGACGACCCGCCGCCCGATCGCGTTCGCCGGCTCGAGCGCTTCTTGCGCGTCACGCTCAAGGACACGGTGCACTCGGGCACGGGGCGCACGCTCGCCACGGACGACTTCACCGACTACTACGCGACGCGCCTCGATCTGGGCGCGCTGCGTCCCGGCTCGATCTACGCCGACCCCTACGGTCACATCCTCGTCGTCGCCGGCCGCGTCCCTCAGACGAAGGAGCGCGCCGGCGTGCTCTTCGCCGTCGACGGCCAGCCGGACGGCACCGTCGCGCGCAAGCGCTTCTGGCGCGGCAACTTCCTCTTCGCAGTGGGCGATCCGGCGCTCGGGCACCCGGGCTTCAAGCGCTTCCGGCCCGCGGTGATCGCCGGGGCCGAGGTCACCCTGCGCACGAACGCCGAGCTCGCCGCCGATCCGGGCTGGGCCGACCACAGCCTGGAGCAGACCTCGCTCGACCCGACGCGCTTCTACGATCGCATGGACGAGCTCATCTCGCCCGAGCCGCTCGACCCGCGCGCCGCCTCGATCGCCGCGATCGACGCGCTCGAAGAGCAGCTCGGCGCGCGCGTCACCTCGGTCGAGAACGGCGAAGCGCACTTCGCGCGAGGCGGCGGGCGCATCGACATGCCCAAGGGCGCGAGCATCTTCGAGACCGTCGGCGACTGGGAGAACTACTCCACGCCCTCGCGCGATCTGCGCCTGCTCATCGCCATCGACGTGGTGCGCGGCTTCGCCGTGGAGGTGGAGCGCAGGCCCGCTCGCTTCGGCCTCTCGGCCGGGCCCTCGGTCGAAGCCGCGGTGCGCGAGGTGGCCGCGCTCACGAAGTCCGAGACGGAGAAGCGTCGCATCCGCTACCGGCGCAGCGACGGGAGCGAGCAGGTGCTGAGCCTCGCGGAGCTCGTGGCGCGCCGCGAGGCGCTCGAGATGGCGTACAACCCCAACGACTGCGTCGAGAAGCGCTGGGGCGCCGCCGAAGGATCGGCCGAGGCGGCGAGCTGCCGGCGTCGTGCTCCCGCCGATCAGCGGCGCGCGATGGAGCGGGTGCGCGACTGGTTCCGAGATCGACGCAGGCCGCCCCGCGGCTGAGCGAAGCGGCCGCTTCGGTGGCGCGCCCGAGCGGTGCAGCTCGACGCGCCGAGCCGCTCAGAACCCCTGCATGTCGAGCGCGGCGTCGTTGGCCTTCAGCGTGACCGCGCGCTTGGCGGCGGGGCGCGCCGCGGCGGGCGCCTGGGCCGCCGCCGAGGCCCCCTTGCGCGCCGAGCTCACCTGCTCGGCCGAGAACTCGAAGCGCTGCTTCTCCTTCGCCGCGCTCGCCTGCGTGCGCAGGCGCTGCTCCACCTGCGCGAGCTCGCGCTCGGCCTCGTCGAAGCGATCGGCGTCGATCGCCTGCGCGGCGCGCTCGGTCACGAGGCCGGCCGTGACCATCGCGAACACCCCCTGGGCTCGGTCGTTGAGGCGGGCGAGCGAGGGGTCGCGCACCACCTCGAAGCGAGCGATCGCCTCCTGCACGCGCTCGAGGTTGCCCTCGGTGGGGTCGTCGTAGACGAAACGCACGCTCGCGAGCGGGTGCTTGCCCTCCTGAGGCGCGGTGAAGCGCACCCGCACGACGAACTCCTTGTGCTGCCCGGCGAACATCGCCCCGAGCGGGACCTCGAGCGTGCCCGCCCGGTGCACCGAGCGTGCGCCGTCGACGCCGAGCACCTGCACGCCAGGCGCGGGCACGATCGCCACGCGCGCGTTGGTCGCGCGCGTCGAGGTGAGCAGTCCGAGCTCGGCCTGGAGGATCTCGGGCAGGGCGCGTGCGTCGGCCAGGTGGTAGAGGCGCCCGCTCGAGCTCTGCGCGAGCCGGTTGAGCGTGCGCTCGTCGTAATCGAGCCCGACGCCGATCGCCGTCACCTGCACGCCTCGGTCGCCGGCTTTCTCACCGAGGTTGGCGAGCTGCTCTCGGCTCGTGGTGCCCACGGTCGCGAGGCCGTCGGAGATGAGCACCACCCGCCGCACCGGGTGGCTCGGGGGCGCACTCATCGCCGAGAGCCCGGCGGCGCGCACGCCCTCGAAGAGGTTCGTGCCACCCTGGGGGCTCAGCTCGGCGATCACCGAGGCGATCCGGGCGCGGCTCGTGGCGTCGAGGCGCGTCGGCGGCACGTGCTCGCGGGTCGAGTCGGCGAAGCTGTGCACCGAGACGATGTCGCCGTCGCGGAGCTGGGTCACGAAGCGCGCGGCGGCCTCCCGGGCGCGCACGATCTTGTCGCCGGCCATCGAGCCCGAGACGTCGATGCTCAGCGCCACCGCGGCCGGCGCGTGCGCCTCGGCTTGCTGCTTGGGCACGTCGACCCACACGGCGACGAAGCTCTCCTGCGGCCCGGAGACGAGCGCATCGCTCGCCGTGGCGGCGCCGACCCAGGTCCCGCTCGGGCTCGGGGCGTCCGAGGCCTGCGCTGCGGCGATCTGAGGGTCGGCCGCCACGGACGCGACCGCGACCTCCGCGGGCGTGGAGGGCTGAGCCGCATTCGACGCCGCCGATGCCCCGGAGCCGCAGCCGAGCGCGCCCGCGAGCCAGAGTCCCACCGCCACCTTCCACCTCAGCATGCGTCGCTCCTTCGCCTCGGGGCAGCACTGCCCAGCGCCATGTACGTTCGAGGGCCTCGATTGTGACCGCCCTCGGCGCATTCGAGCCCTGCGAGCCCTGCCTGGGACCCTGGAGTGCGGGAAATCTTGGCCAGGGGCCGACAGATCGTCATATTCCCCGCGATGTTCTCGAAGCTCTCTCGCCTCGCCCTGCTGCTCGCCCCCGCGGCGCTCCTCGCTGCCTGCTCGAGCAACCCACAGGCCCAGGAGCCCGAACTCGGAGAGCCCCCTCCCAAGCAGGCCGAGGCCGAGGCCGAAGCGGCGCCCTCCGCACCGCTCCCGCCCGGGACCCTGGCGCGCGCTCAGGTCGACCAGGTGCTCCTGCGGCGCCCGGGCTGGCTGCTCTCGAAGATCGAGATCGAGGAGGTGCTGCGGCAGAACAAGTTCGTGGGCTGGCGCCTGGTGCGCATGCCTTCGGAGTGGGACGGCTCGGGGCTGCAGCCCGGCGACGTGGTCACCGACGTGAACGGCCTGTCGCTCGAGAAGCCCGACGACCTGTGGAACGCCTGGCTCGCGATGGCCGACGCGAACGAGCTGAAGATCGCCTTCGAGCGCGAGGGCCAGGGGCAGACGGCCACCCTCAAGATCGACGGCGCGCCCTCGAAGGAGACGAAGGACGCGCTCTTGCAGGGCGAGCCGGCCGCCGAGGCGCCACGCGCCCCCTCCGAGCCGGGCCGCAAGCCGACGGTCGTGATCCAGGGCGACAAGAACCCGATCGAGACCTCGACCTGGTGAGGTCGCGCCGCTCCCGAGCCACCGCTCCGGGTAGCGCCACTCAGAAGTCGACCGCGAGCCCGCCCACGACCGTCGACGTGCCCACGCGCATCTGTGGCCGCGACCCGAGCCCGTTCAGCATCGAGTTCATCCACTCGCCGAAAATGTAGGCGTGCGCGATGCCGCCCGTCTCGTGGAGCCGGGACGCGGCGCGCGGCTCGATCCAGTTGAGCGACATCATGACGCCGAGCGCGGTGTGGATGCCCCAGGTGGTGTCCGAGCCCTCGACGCCCTCGTAGACCGAGGTGCCGGAGGTCTGGGAGGCGCTCCAGGTGGCGAGGCCGAGGCCGATCTTGCCGTAGGGCACGAGCGGGATCTCCGTGTCGCGCATGATGCCGTCGGCGCGCAGCACCGCCGAGAGATGCATCGGCATGATCGAGAGCGAGGTCTCGTCGCCGCTGAGACAGGGGTCTTCCTCGCCAGGGCCGAGCTCGGGGGTCTGACAGCCCGAGACGCGCGCCGTGGTGCTCGCGCTCGTGAAGCCCCAACCGAAGCCGAGACCGAGCATGCCGACGTGCGGGATGCGCAGCGGCATCCAGTCTGCTTCGAGGCCGAAGTAGAATTGCGGATCGTTGTCGAAGACCGCCTCGTAGGGGCCCGGTGAGCTCGCGAACTCGTCGTCGACCTGCGGCCAGTAGGGTCCGAAGCGCATCTCGAAGGCGAACTGCGCAGGCGGATGTGGCGGCGGCGGCCGCGAAGTCCTGCGCCAGTCGGTGTTCGACACGGTCTCCTGCGCCGAGGCGGCGAGCGGAGTGAAGACCGCGGCGAGCCCGAGCAAGATCGCCACGGGCCGGGCGCGCCGTCGCCGCGCCCCGTGGCGACGCACGCTGGCTGCGGCGAGCACGAGCGCGACGAGACCCAGCGCCGCGGCTCCGCCGGGCACCGAGCGGGGCCCTGCGCCCACCGCGCAGCCGCCTCCGGCCTGCCCGCCTGCGCGACGGTAGGTGGAGAAGAAATCGTCGACGGGCGCAGGCGTGACGCAGGCGGTGGTCGACAGCGGCCCGGCGTTGCCGAGCAGGTCGTAGGCCGCGACGCCGATCTGGTAGCTCGTGCCGTTCTCGAGCTCCTGGCTCGCCGAGATCGAGCTCGCGACGCCGGTCACGCTGCCACACTGCTTGTCGCTCGGCGGGACCTCGCCTGCGACGAGCGATCCGGAGCAGCCCTCGCTCGAGCCTCCGCCTCCTGCGCCCCCCGCACCGGAGCTCGAGCCGGAGTCGCAGTACATCCTGTAGCCGCGGATGTCGTTGTCGCTCCTCGGCGTGTACTCGGCGATCACCGTGCCGTCGCCGATCTTCGCCACGAGGTCGGTGGGCGCGGGTGGTCCGAGCATGTCGACCTTGGTCTCGGTCCACTGCGCGACGTCCTCGGCCGGGATGTCCTCGCCGACGTTGCGCACGAGCAGGAAGTAGATCGTGACGTCGCGCGCGTTGTAGTTGCCCGAGGCGTCGTCGCAGCCCTCGACGCCGCTGAGCGCGCCCGCGATGTCGCTCGAAGCGATCTCGACGTTGCCGAGCTGCTTGGGCGCGCCGTCGGCGAGCAGCTGCACGCACTGCCCACCCGCGACGCCGGAGCGCGCGTTGTAGGTCTTGCAGTCGATCGTGCCCTCGCCCACCCACACCTGGAACGAGAGCACGCTGCTCGGGTTCTGGATCGTGAAGGGGAAATCGAAGACGTCGCCGCTCTCGCAGTCGGTCCGGCTGACCCAGAAGGTGTTCGGTTGGGTGTGCGTCGCCTTCGAGCGCTTGACGTTGTTGACCGACACGTTCTGCGCGAACGCGAGCGAAGGCGTCAGCGAGACGAGCAAGAGGCCGAGCACCAGCCCACAGACGAGAGCGGCAGCGCGCATCGCCGCACTTTCAGCACAGCCCGTGCCACGCTGCAAACCCCCAGACCATCGAAGGGTTGTGGCGCGCCGGCCTGCCAGCTTGGCAGTGGCTCGGCCTCGCTCCGGCCAGTCGCTTGCCAGCTTGGCAAGCCTGCAGCGACCGGGTCTCGGTCGCGTCCTCAGCCGGCCTTCGAGCGGATCGTCGGGTGATCGTCGAGGTCGGGCGCCGCACCGGAGCCCTCGACCCCCGGGATGCCCGACGCGCTCTGGCGCAGGCGCCGCTCCCAGCGCTCACCCTCGAGCTCGAGCACGGCCGAGCCCGCGCTCGCCTCGTCGAGCAGCGCCTCGAGCAGACGGCGGAAGGACTGCGCGTCGGCCGCCCCTAGCTCGGCGTCGATCGACAGCTCGATGCGGCGCTCGTCGATCACCCAAGCCTCGGGGAAGCGCACGTCGAGCTCCGCGTGCGCGCGCTCGAGCCCCCTCGCGAAGCAGAGGCGCGCGCTCTCCTCGAACACCATCTCCGCGAGCCCACGCAGTCGCATGCGCCGGAGGCTACCACGCGCCCGCGCTCCCCGAGCTCAGAACCCTCGCCCGAGACTCGGCGGAGAATCGACTGCATCATCGAGCGGTCTACGATCGTCGAAGAGGTGCACCTGAGCCCCGGGAACGCAGCTTGCAGAGCCTGGGTGGTCCCCGTACGAGGAACGATCCATCATGAGAACCATGAAGCGCCTGTCCAAGCTCGCGTTGCTCGTCGTCTTCGGGCTCTGGGCTGCCTTGGCGCCCTCGGTGGCTCGCGCCCAGCACCCCGACGACGACGACGGCGACTGGGTGCTCGAGAGCGACGAGGTCAGCGATGGCTACGCCGACGACGGCTACTACGGCGACGACCTCGCCGACGACGCCGATCCCGAAGCGCTCACGCTGTTCCGGCCGAAGCTCGCGCCCTACGGCACGTGGATCGAGCACCCGACCTACGGCACCGTCTGGGTGCCCAACGCCGACGCCGTCGGCCCCGATTTCGCGCCCTACGTGAGCAACGGCCGCTGGGAGCTCACCGGCGACGGCGACTGGCTCTGGGTGAGCGGCTACGACTGGGGCTACATCCCCTTCCACTACGGTCGCTGGGTGTGGATCTCGGGCGTGGGCTGGAGCTGGATCCCGGGTCGGGTCTACGCGCCGGCCTGGGTCGTGTGGCGCACCGGGGCCGACGGCTACATCGGCTGGGCGCCCTATCCGCCGACCTTCTACTGGATGGGAGGCGTCGCCTTCGGTCTCTGGTTCACGCCGCCCGCCGCATACATCTTCTGCCCCTCGAGGCACGTCTTCCACCACCACGTGCACACGCACGTCGTGCGCTCGCCCGCAGAAATCCGCCGGGCTGCGTCCGGGACGGCCGCCTACCGCACGCCGGGGCGGCGCTCCTACCGACCGGCGAACCCCAGCTTCGAGAGCGCGGGCGTGCCCCGCAGCGCGGCCCCCAAGGCTCGCTCCGCCGGGGATCCTCGCGCGCTCGAGCTCGCCAAGCAGCCCCGCCGCGGCGCCGAGAGTCGCAAGGCGGGAGCGTCGCAGGGCGTCGCACGCCCAGACCAGCGCAGCTCCGTGCGTACACCCTCGGGCCGCGACGGCGGCCTCGCACAGCCGGGTGGCACCCGCCTGCGCCAGCCGAAGACGCTCGGCAGCACCGGATCGACCGGCCGGAGCACCGCTGGTCTGCCCGCCGCCACCGAGCGCGGCTCCCTCCAGCGCTCTCCGGGCGCGACGCCCGGCAACTCGCGGGCGCGCCCCTCGTGGCCGGCGCTGCGCGGCGCGACGCCTGGGCGCAGCACGCCGCCGCCTGCCTCGCTCGGCAGCCGCAGCGGTCCGCGCCCGAGCACGACGCTCGGCGGAGGCCAGGTCCAGCAGCCCAGCCGGCGCAAGGCGAGCCCGCCGCCGATGTCGGCGCCGCGCAGCTCGAGCCCCGCGCCCGTCCGCCGCTCGAGCCCCTCGATGTCCGCGCCGTCGAGGCCCTCGAGCCCGGCGCCGTCGCGGCCTTCGGGTGGCGGCGGAGGACGTCGACGCTGATCGACACACTGGCACGGCGGTGGCGCGGCCCATGCAAAGCCCCTACGCACCGTGCTGGCATCCGAAGGAGCTACACCGATGAACCACCTCCCGCCTGTGACCCGACGTTCGCGCTCCGTGTGTACGGCCGTCCACAC
>CALKVW010000209.1 GCA_938004785.1 uncultured Polyangiaceae bacterium | reverse complement strand
GCCACGAAACCGCAAGTGATCGATATTGATCGCGTTTTGATGCGCTCGCCCTGGGCTCACCCCCACGTGTGTCGGCGGGCCAGGACGTCCAGCGCGCCGCGCTGGGACTCGGCGCTTCAACGGAGCCGGTGATCGAGATCACCGGAAGGCGGTGTTTGCTCCCCCGCTTCCGATTGGGCGCCGTCGAGCTTCAACGGAGCCGGTGATCGAGATCACCGGAAGGATGAGCTGGAAGCCCTGGCGACGCGGCGTCTTCCAGCTTCAACGGAGCCGGTGATCGAGATCACCGGAAGGGTGCTCAAGTCGAGCAGGCCCGCGCGCTCGGGCGGCGCTTCAACGGAGCCGGTGATCGAGATCACCGGAAGGGACAGGTGCCCACCACCTCCACCTGCGTTCATGATCGCTTCAACGGAGCCGGTGATCGAGATCACCGGAAGGGCGCACCGAGCGAACCCCGTAGCCGGTCGCTCGATGCGCTTCAACGGAGCCGGTGATCGAGATCACCGGAAGGCCGAAGCAGCTGGCGCTCGGTGAGCTGCTCGGCGGCGAGCTTCAACGGAGCCGGTGATCGAGATCACCGGAAGGCTTGGCGGGCTTCGCGCGGAGGACGGACCCGTCGAGCTTCAACGGAGCCGGTGATCGAGATCACCGGAAGGCGCTTCTAGCGTCTGCTACCGATGGAAGCACATTAGGCTTCAACGGAGCCGGTGATCGAGATCACCGGAAGGACTCGATCGGCGCCTGCGAAGTCACCTACCCGTGTCGCTTCAACGGAGCCGGTGATCGAGATCACCGGAAGGTCGACCCGAAGCGCGGCGTCGAGGGCTCCTACCACGCGCTTCAACGGAGCCGGTGATCGAGATCACCGGAAGGCGCCCGCTCAGCGCTCAGCGCGCGCGCAGCGGTCAAGCTTCAACGGAGCCGGTGATCGAGATCACCGGAAGGCAGCCCGAAGAGCGCGAGCTCCGCGCAGACGCCTAGCTTCAACGGAGCCGGTGATCGAGATCACCGGAAGGCACGGAATAGCTCGGCGCGAGAGATGCCAGCTCGGCGGCTTCAACGGAGCCGGTGATCGAGATCACCGGAAGGTCGGGTCGGGCCGGCCCTGGAAGTGGCCGCCCCAGTAGCTTCAACGGAGCCGGTGATCGAGATCACCGGAAGGACACCGATAAGACCACGGGCGGACACACTATGGTTTCGGCTTCAACGGAGCCGGTGATCGAGATCACCGGAAGGCCGTCCCGCCGAAATCCACGAACTTCGCGCACTTGCGGGGCGCTTGGCGAGCGGGTCGGTGGGGCGGGTACTGCTGCGAGGGATCATAGAACGCGAGCGGTTCAAAACGCACATGATTTCACGGATCAAGTCGACGCGAGCGACCCCGGGGGTTGGCGCACCACCGGGCCGCTCGCGATCAGACGACGATGGCGTCGCGCATGGCCGCGGGGACACCTTTGCCTAGCGCTTCGAAGCAGGTCAAGGCCCGTCCGTCGGCGGGGCCGAGGTCGACGATGAGCACCTGATCGACCGTGTGGTGGATGAGGTCGCGCAGCTCGTCCTTCACCTCGACGAGATCGGCCTCGCTGAGGTCACAGCGAAACACGGAGAACTGGAGGTGATCGCCGCGCCCACGAAGCGCACGGAACACACTGGTGCGTCGTTTGGTGTCGGTGATGTCGTAGGAGATGAGGTAGGTCTTTCGCATCGCCTACCTCGTGCGAAACGCTGGGATCTCGTCGATCTCGCCGAGCAGCACCCGCGTGAACAGGCGGGCCTGCACCTCGAGTACGCGGCGATAGCTGATGCGGTAGCCGAAGACCGGGTGGCTCACGAGCTGGTCCATGCGCCGCTCGTAGGCGAGCACCACGCGGCGCCTCGCGGCCGAGCTCAGCGCGGTACCAGTCGGGTGAACGACGAAGTCGTCTTGCTTGACGATGCCTTGGTTGATGACGCCGATGACCGTGGAGTCGGCGACGAGAGGGCGAAATTCCTCCATCAGGTCGAGCGCGAGCGCTGGTTTGCCGAACCGTGCCTGGTGGTAGAAGCCGCGCGCGGGGTCGAGGCCGACGGTCGCGCAGGCGAGCGCGAGGTCTTTCGTGAGCAGGGCGTAGGTGAACGACAAGAGGGCGTTGACCGGGTCCTTCGGGGGGCGCCGGTTTCGGCCGTCGAGCTCGAAGCCGAGCTGCTCGTTCAGCATGCCCGTGAACGCGCCGAAGTAGCTGCGCGCGGCGGTGCCCTCGAGACCCAGGAGCTGCTCGATGGCGCTCGCTTTCTCCGCCTTCTTGGCGAGCTGCTCCAGCTCGCGCAGCACCATCTCGCCCGGGTCGGCGTGGTTTCGCCTGAGCAGGGTTCGACAGTTGCGCACCTTCGAGGCTACCCAGCTCCTCGCGAAGGCGAGGCACCGCTCCGGGTCGTCGGCCGTTCGGTACTGGGCGATGCGAAGCTCGACGTTCTTCGAGTCGGTCCCGACCGTACGCCCGAGGTAGTAACCGCCGGTGGTGAAGTACGCGATCGGCACGCATCGATCGATGAGCGCGCGCACCGCCTGGGTGGAGATCTGCACGTTGCCTAGCAAGCACACGTGGGAGGTGTTCGGGATGCGTGCCTCGGAGCGTTTGCCGTCGGGCGTGCGGATCACGAGCAGCTCTCCCTCGAGTCCGATGCGTGCGCCCTGCTCCTGCACGAGCAGCGGTAGCTCGTCGTCGCGCTGGGGGTGAAGTCGCCGGAGCGCCTTCGGGCGGGCCGACTCGCCCTCGGCCTCGGGGACGGGCTCTGCGTGGGGCGGCTCGGTGCGCTCACGGAGCAGGTTGACCTCGTCGGGGAGGCAGATGCCGACGAGCGAGCAACCATTGCACTTCGGGCTGTCGCTGAGCGGCGCGGGGATCGTTCCCCCAGCCGAGAGCGTGCGAGCGCGCGCGACCGCCTCGAGCGTGGTGGCGACGAGCGCATCGTCGATCGCGATCGGCACGCGCCGCTTGCTCTTGGCGAAGTAGAGCGCTGCCTCGTCGCAACGGTAGCCGTGCTCGCGCAGGAGGAGCACCTGCGCGCAGAGCTGAGCGCGCTCGGGCAGGTACGCGCCCTCGGGCACGTTCGGCGCGGTGCCGCGCTTGTACTCGATCGGGACGACCGAGCCCGACTCGCTGCCTTCGACCACGTCGATCTTGGCCGTGAGGCCGAGGCGCTCGGACGAGAGCGACACGCTGCGTGCGGTGTAGGGCCGGGCGTCGTCGTCGAGCTCGTCGGGCTGCGAGGGCTCACCCGGCGCGGGCGCCGCCCCGGGCTCCGCTGAGGGTGGCGCGGGCAGGCGCCCGCCAGGGCGATCGGCGCGCCGATGCACCGAGGCGCCGTCGAGCGTGAAGTGGTTGTGCGCGAACTCGCCCTGCACCCACTCCAGATAGAAGAGGCGCTCGCAATAGAGCACCTCGTTGACCATCCGCGCAGGTACCGCGAGAAGCGCCTCCTCGCCGCCTTCGCCCTCCAGCGCGGTCACCGCCAGCCCTCGCGGGCCAGGGCACCGAGGCCATAGTGCGATCCATAGCCGAGGCTGAGCGGTCCGTGCACCGGCTCGGGGAAGGTGATGCGCAAGCCCAGCGCTGGCTGACCTGGGATCGCCGGCCGCGACCTGCGCGTGGTGCGGAAGCCGCGCCAGTTGAGCGCGAGCCGCCGCTGAGAGCTCGGCGCCGACCAGAGCGACCAGAACGCCTCGGCGTCGAGCCACTCGGAGCGGCCCCCCACCTCGGCGTGGACCTCGAAGCTTGTCGCCTCGAGCAGCGCCTCGACGTCGGCGATCGTCGTCCCTCGAAGTCGCTCGCCGAGCTCTCGCCGGAGCTGGCCCACGAGCGAGGAGGCGCCCGACTTCTTCAGGTGGCGCGGCGCGATGAAGGGCGTGTGGCTCACCCAGGTCGTCGCTTTACCCGCCCAGGGGAGGTCTGCGCGATCCTCGCAGCGCCCCTCCCAGATGCGCGTGAGCCACAGAGGGGTCGAGTCCGGACCGTAGATCTTGCGCACCCCGCGCAGGGCTTCGAGGGACGCGGCGTCGAAGGTCGCCCCCCGCGGCAGCGTGACCAGGACGTGATCGATGCGTGCCTCGGCGTCGCGCCGGTTGCCCGAACGCGCAGCCGCGAGCGAGACCGGGAGGATCGACACGTGCTGGTGCCCGCTCGAGGGCCCGTCGTCGCTGCGCCCAAGAAGCTGGAGCCGCGCGGTGCGGAGCGCTGAGGCGTCGGGAGTGTCGAGAGCTTCGGGGGTGTGGCGGAGTCGGCTCGCCAAGGTGGCGTGTACCTGTTCCGCACGCAGCAGCGCGCCGGAGAGCGGAGGGAGCACCGTGCCCGCGACCGTCTCGGAGGCGACCGCATAGAGCACGCCGTCGACTCGCTCGGCGCGTCTCGCGTCGCGCCTGACCGATCCAGCCTCCAGCGCGCCTGAGGGCCGCCAGTAGCTGAGCCACCGCGTGCCTGGTGGCAGTGGCCAGCCTCCCTTCTGGAGGCTCGCGGTGTCGGCCGACAGGGCCTCGACCACCGTGCTCGGAAGCCCGGCTTCGAGCTCCTCGAGCTGCTTCTTGCTGAGCTTCGTCGGCACGGGCTTGCCGTCGGCCTCGGCTTTCGCCACGAGCTGCTCGAGCTTGCGCTGCTTGGCTTGGGTCAGCGCCTCGGTGCGCCACTCCGCGAGATGAGGCGCGCTCAGCGGCGCGAGCAGGTCGATGCGCTCCATTCTGCCGTTCGGCGCGCGCGCGGCCGCGACGGTCCACGGGCCGGCAGGGGCTTCGTCGACCAGGCCCGCGACGGTCCAGCTCTCGGCCCGCCCGAGGTAGGGAAGCGCGGTCAAGAGCGCGCCGAGCAGCTCGAGCTGGTTCGGCGGGAGCTCCACGTCCCAGCGAACGACCACACCTGGCTGCTCACGATCCAGCACAGCAAAGGTGTCGAGCACGCGCGTCGTCTTCTCCTTGAAGAGCGGCATGAAGTGGCGCGTGTGTGCCGCGTTGGCCGGAGGAAGCACGTAGGCCGGAGGCGCGCTCGCGAGCGCGTCGATGAGCGCGCGCGCCTCCGCTGGTGGCTCACGCCAGCCGATCCGTTGGTGCCCCACAGAGACGAGCGCGCGCAGGATGCGCCAGGGGCTCGGAGGCCACTCGATGGCGCCCTCGTTGACGTGACGCCCCCAAGGCGTCGCGTGGTAGCGCCCCGCGGGGAAGTCGAAGCGCGCCAGCACGGTCACGACTTCGACCCACCCTTCGCCTCGAACACGACGGTGCGCGCGCCCTCTCCGAGGAGCGGCTTCGCCTCGGCGATGAGCGCGGGGAGCGAAGCACGCAGCTCCGAAGCCTTGGGGAGCGTCAAGCCGGCGGGGCGCTTCACGTGGATCGCCACGCACTCGAGATCGCAGGCTGTGCGAAGCCGCAGGCTGCCCTCGAGGAAGGCCGTGATCTTGTAGAGCGAGAGCGCGACGAGCAAGCGCTCGGCGGCGATGCCAAGGCGGTAGCCGCGGATCTGGCTTAGATCGAGGCTGAAGAAGGCCGTGATCTCCTTGGCGGTGAACTCGTCGCGCTGGAAGGGCACGTTGCCGAAGCCCTGCTTGGCCTCGCCGCTCGGGTTGACGGCGTCGTTCTTCACGCCCCCCGAAGCCGCGATGCTCACGCCCGTGGCTTCGATGAAGCCCGAGAGCGCACGCTCGAGGCGGAGGCGGCCACCGGCGAGCTCGCTCTTCGCGAGGAAGAGTCCGTGGATGAGAGAGTTGAAATCGTACTTGGCCACGAGCGCGGCGAGCGCGTGTCGGTCGATGTCGCCTTCGGAGAAGGTCGCGCACTCTTGCTTCAGCTCGGCGAAGACCTTGCTGTCTTTACCTTCCAGAATGTACGGCGAATTGAGCCGATGAGCCTCGGTGATGCTCGACGTGAGATAGCCGCCGCCTGGCTTGGTGACGCGCACGTAGGACAGCCCCTTCGCCTCGGGGATCAGGTCGAGCGTCGCAGGATCCCAGAGGGTGGCCTCGAGCCGGTTCGCGGTACTCTGGGCGCTCTCGACGAGCAAGCTCTGGCCTTGGGCCGACTCGTAGAGCGCGGGGCCGAGGTCGGGGAAGCCGGTGGGCTGGAAGCGCGTGCCCAAGAGCGGCTGGAGGCTGGCCGTGACCAACACACGCGTGACTTCGGGGGCAAGCAGAGCGGACAGATCGATCGCCATGGAATCCTCTTCGTTCGTGGTGCGCGGTGCGCGTGTGGTTCGGTCAGGACGTCGGAGTTTCGGACTGGTCAGCGGGCTCGGAGTGCCGTTCGACGTTGCGCGCGAGGTCGGTGATGACCGAGCGCGACATCGGGAGCAGCAGCCCCACTGCGTAGCGACGGGCCTCGGTGCTCGACAGACTGAGCGCGTGCCGCCGCCCGTCGAAGCGCAATCGGTGGCCCCAGCTCACCAGGCGACGCTCCGCGGCGAGCAGGGCGCTGCGGCCCCGGCCTCGGCAGAGCTGCTGCGGGACGCTCGGGTCGGGGTGGCGACGCGCTCGCTGCTCCTGATCGAGCAGGGGTAGGTCGATCACCCCCCAAGCGAGGCGACACGCGGCGAAGCTGGCGGGGAGCGCGCCCGCCGAACCCCACTCGGGCTCGACCTCGCGCCAATCGATCGCCATGAACGCGCGGGTGAGCCGCGCGATCCGCGCTTCATCGAACCGACCCGCGAGAAACGACGCGAGTGTGTTCGCGTCGACGTAGCGGCGCGGCTCGAGCGTTGGCGCGCTCCCGTGCAGCCAGCGCACGATGACCGAGGTGAGCGACTCACCCAGGTTCCCCGAGCGCCACACGAGCTCGCGTGAGTGAAGCAGGCCCTCTGCCGTCGTCGCGAAGCGATGGCGGTCGTGCGCGAACGGTACGACGTGGCGCCGCAGCGCCGACATGCCGTCACTGCGGAGTGCGGCGAGCGAACGCGCGATCTCGACCTCCGCGTCGTCGGACGACCGAGCGTGAGCCAGGTGCTGGTCGCTGATCTCCGGGAGTGGCCGCAAGTTGGCTCCCGCCGCCCACTTTCCGCTCCGAACGATACCCTCCTCGGCCTCGGCGAGCTGGCACAAGAGGTCGAGCTCGCGGTCGAGGGTCGGCTGCCTGAGCAGGTCGAGCATCGCGCTCTGAATGCGGCGTGCGTCGCGGGCCATGCTCGCCGGCGCCCCGGGCTTGTCGGCCGCACTGCGAAGGAAGCGAACCCAGCCCTCGACTCTGTCGACGAGGCCGCTCGCGCTGCTCGGTTTCACGGCCCAGACGCCGAGCGGCACGGCAAGGTTGGCTTGACCGTTGCGCTCGATGTATCCGAAGCGCTGGAAGGCTTCGATGCCGCGCGCCGCACCCGCGCGGCTCGTTGCGATGGCGGCCTCGACCGCGCTCCCGGCCGCCTGGCGCCCAGAGGTGAGTCTCGCCTCTCGAAACACTCGGGCGAGACCCGACCAGTCGACCGGCCGCCCCCAGAGCGGCATCCACTGCTCACCGCGCGCGGACTCATCGGCCGCCGTGGCGCTGGCGTAGCCCGCGCCTGTCGCTCGGACTGCGAAGGGCGCACTCGCCTGGGCAAGGTCATTGCTGTCGAGCCGCCGAACCGCAGCGACCTGGAACGCGAGCGCACCCTCGAGCGCGAGGATGAAGTCCCACGGGTTGACCTGAGACGGGCCGTCGAAGCCAACGCTCGCGTTCGCGCCGCCCGCACCGCCGGGAAGGAATTGCCCGATTTTTGCGTCTCTCGTAACCCCGGCAGAGGATGTGCCGAACAGCGCGGACTCGAGTGACACCCTCGCTGCCGCACTCGGCAGCCCATCGCTGGGGGCGAACAGTGCGACCAAGCGCTGCATGAAGTTGTTGGTGAAGTCGAGCCGGCCGTCGTTGCCGCCGGTGCCGAGCAGCGCCGGATAGCGCACGCCCTCGTCTTCGAGCGAGGTCGCCGCATCGAGCCATGTGAGCAGCTCGCTCGACCAGTCGGCTCGCGCCACGCGAAACATCTCCAGCTTCGCGTCGTCCTTCGGTGACTCGCTGCGCTCGCCGACGAGCTCTTGGGCAGCTCGCAGCGCGGCGCGGTAAAGCCCGAAGCGAACCGCTTCGCCCGCGAGGATCGCGTTGGGCGCGTCCTTGTTGTCCTTGGCGTAGAAGCCGCTCCCGCCATTCCAGGGCGCGACCAACGGGCTCGGCGCATAGTCGTTCGCGAAGAAGTCGAGCAGCTGAGCGCGGTCGAGCTTGGTGACCAAGACGAAGCTCCCGTCGCGCCAGCACGCGCGCGCCTCTGGGTCGGCCTGCTCGGCCAATAGCCGTAAGACCCCGAGTGACTTGAGGTAGAGCGCGAGTACGTCGGGGCGGCAGCCGACGAGCGTGTGTGCGTGCAGGGTCATGCGCGTTCCTCCACGGCCTTCGAGGCCTTCCAGTCGCAGGCGATGAGCACACACTCGAGCAGCGCGAGCTGGAACGGCCCGTAGGTGCGGAGCAGGCGCTCGACGCGCTCGGTCCAGCTCCGCCCGTGGCGTGAGCCAGCGCCCATGGCGGCTTGTTCGAGCGAGAGCTCGAGCTTGGGCAGCTCACCGCTGCCGTCCGGCGTCGCGAGCTTCGTCGCGGGCACGACATCGCCTTGCGAGATGCCCAGCACGCGCTGGCCCTCGTCGCCGTCGTTCGGGCTCGGCGACCATTGGCAGCGCACCTTGCCGTGGTGCGCGCAGACCAAGTAGGCGACCAGATCGACCTCGATGGCGGACAGGCGACCGAGCTCGTCGGCGAGCGCCGAGGTCACCCGGCTCTCGGGGAGCTCGGGCTCGATACCCAAGGCCAACAGGAGCTCGCGCGACTCGCCGAGTAGCGCCGGGTGCTCGGGCTGAGCGAGCCTCAGCGTCTCGTAGAGCATCAAGGTGCTGGCGAGCTCGTGCCGGAACCCGGGCCGCCCCGGGTACGCCGGGCGGCGCCAAGCAGCGTGTGGGGCCTTGCCCCAATCGGTCGCGTCGGGGTTTGGCGATCGGGCCTTCGCTTCGTCGGAGATGGCCCTCTGGAACACGGGGTGCGCCTTGCCCGCGTCGTGCCAGCGCCCCGCGAGCTCGAGGAGCGCTTGCACCTGGGGTGGGAGCGACAGCTCCTTCGCGAGAGCGAGCGCGTTGGCGCCGACGTCTCTGCCGTGCTCGGCGATGGACTGCCACTGGGCTTCGGAGAGCGCGTCGTCGCCCTGGCCGCTGGTGGCTCTCTCGAGGCGCTGCGCACGTTCGCCCAGCTCGTCGGACTTCACTTCGACGACCGGGACGACGCTCTTCGACGTCGGGTCCCAGCCTGTCGTGACGTCGTAGCCGCCCTCTCGGCTGCTCAACATGAGCGTCATGCCCGAGCCGAGTCCTCGCTCGCTGCGCACGAGCGTCCAGCGCTCGTCGAGGTAGTCGTAGACCCAGACCGCGCGCTCTTTGACGAGCCCATCGACGCCGCCTTTGCCACGCAGTGGCGCTGGGCAGAGCTCGTCACGCGCCGCGAAGGGCTGGTCGTCGACGTACCTCTGGTTCGGGTCGACGTTGCGCCAGAAGACCTTCACGTCGCGCTCCTGGTCGTTGCGGATGTAGCGCGCGACGTCGATGTCTGCGCCACGCAGGTCGGCCGTGGTGTCGAAGAGGTCGTCGAGGTCTTTGCGGCGGAGCACGTGCTCGGGGGCGTAGGGGAACAGCGCCGCTCGTCGCTCCGGGGTGAGGGCTTCTTCGAAGTGCTCCAGCGCAGCGGGGCCGGCGTCTGCGCCGAGGTCGGCGAGCCCTGCGGCGGCGGCGCTCAGCTCGGCGAGCGTGTACGGGGCGGCGTCGGCCTCCTTGGGAGGTGGGCTGCCCGCGACGACGATCGTGCCACGCTCACCCACGTAGCGAGCGCATCGGCCGAAGCGCTGAACGAGGCTCGACCAGGGCGCGAGATCGGTGATGAGCAACGAAGCCGACACGTCGACGCCCGCCTCGACCACCTGCGTGGCCACGATGACCCTGCCGCTAGCGTTCAGTGCGTCGGGTTGGCAGGCCGTGCGGTTGAGGAAGTCGCTCGCCCAGCCGCGGCGCTCGTGACCGCGGAAGCGGCTGTGTACGAGCTTCAGCTCGACCTCGGCACCGTTGGTGTCGCGCAGGCCCTTGCCCTTGGAGAGCTCCTGGCTCACCTCGACGGCGCGGCGCACCGTATTGACGATCACGAGCGTCACCGAGCGGGGTGCGTGCCGGGAGCGCACGAGCTCCGCCAGCTCCTTCGGTGTGGATAGCTCAGGTGCGAGCTCGACGCTGCGCTCGCTCTGGTAGAGCCCGCCGCTTCGCTGCGCAGCCGGGATCGAGAGCATGCGCTGCGCAAGCGGCCTGACCTGCGAAGCATGATCGACCGTGCCCAGCCAGCTCGGCTGCAAGGTGGCGCTCATCCACCAGAAGCGAGGCGGCCGGTGCGTGGCGTTCGACAGGCCGCTCGGCACCGTGTGAAACCCTGCGAGTTGCGAGCTCGTCGCGAGGCCTACACCCATGAGCTGGACTTCGTCGACGACCCACAGCGTGTCGTGGTGAAGCAGCGCGAACTCCATCGGCCAGCGGGCGCGCGGTGAGGCGTAACCTCGCATGAGCGCGCGAGAGAGCAGCATGTCCTGGGTACCGATGAGGATGGCGGGTCGCTCGGGATCGGCGACCCAACGACCAGCGGCCACGCCGCCCATCAGCACGTGGACGCCCACCTGTTGTTCGAGGCCGAGGGACTCGAGCCACGCGCGCACGTTGCTCTCGGTCTGCTCCACCAGCACGCGCATCGGGAGGCAGAACACGAGGCGTAGCGGCCATCGCTCGTCGCCACGAACGACGCGATGGAACAGCCAGCTGAGCACGGTGCCGGCGGTCTTGCCGAAGCCCGTCGGGATACGGATCACCCGATCGCCGCAGTCGGCGTCGGCGGCGAGCTGCTGCTGCCAAGGCCAAGGCGCCTGACCGGTGGCCTTGGCGAAGAGCACCTCGAAGCTCGTGGTCGGGCCGGGTGCGGCCGCGCGCGTGTGCTTGTCTTGGTTCATGCCGGTGGCTCGCTCGAGTCGATGAGGTTGGTTCGAGTGTGAAGACAGAGATCTCAGAGCACCCTGCGCTATCCGGCAGGGTCGCGGGCGCGAACCACGCTCACGGACGACCCCCGCGCGACGTCGCGGGGGCTCCGGCGCGCAGCCTTCTCGTGCGCTGGTGTCTGCGGTTTGCGCTCCAAGACCACGCCAGCCTTCTCTTCCCGCCCCAGCGCCCCCACCGCGAGCGCCTTCACCCTGGCCGCGAGCTCCTCGCTCGTCGCGCGCGC
This sequence comes from uncultured Polyangiaceae bacterium, assembly GCA_938004785.1. GTDB lineage: Bacteria > Myxococcota_A > Polyangia > Polyangiales > Polyangiaceae > CALKVW01. Next base: position 21,036 of record CALKVW010000209.1, on the reverse strand, counting down.
CGCTTCGCCGAGGCCCACCACGAACCTGGCGAGCACCTCGATGCCCGCCGTATCCACGACGACCTCCGCCCCGTCTCGCTCTCCGCTCCGCCTGCTTCTCCCTCCGTTGCCGTCGCCGCTGCCGCCGCTCCACGCCACGCGCCGCACCGTCGCGCCTTCGACGGGCAGGTTCTCCACGACCCACCTCGCCTCGGGATCGCGCACGACGAAGCTGCAGCGCACGGCTCTGCCGCGGTGGAAGCCGTCGGCGCTCTCGCGCAGGTAGGCGTCGATGAGCTGGGGCGAGACCTCGACGTAGCGCTCGCCGCTCGCTGGGTCGACGCGGCGCACGCGCTCGACGCGGAACCAGGCGAGGCGGTCGCGCTCGTGGCTGGTGGCGACGAAGCGCGGCGGGCTGTCGTAGACGATGCGATGCACCGAGACGGTGCGAAAGGCGAGCTCGCTCGAGGCGGCGTCGTAGAGGATGCGCACGGGCGCTCGGGCGCGCGCGGCGTCTTCGAGGGCCTCGAGCACGCCGTCGCCGGGGTCGGCCTCGCGGGCGAGCTGCAATGCGGCGCGGCCGGCGAGCCTGGCGAGCAGGGTGTCGCGCGCCGTGGAGGCGGGCAGACGACCGAGCAGGCGCATGCACTGCGCAGCCTCGGCGTCGCTGAGGCCGCGCGCGTCGGGCAGCCAGCCGGGGGGCACGTCCCAGCGCACGTCGCGCTGGCTCTCGGCGTAGCGCGAGACGCGCACACCGCGTGCGCTGAGCTCGTCGAGACGCGCGCGCAGCGAGCGTACGCTGACGCCGACCTCGCGCGCGAGCTCGGCCTGCGACCAGCTCCGCCTGCGCACGAAGCAAGCGAGGATCGCGACGATGGTCTCCGTGCCGCTGCGTCTCCCCAAAGCGAGCCCTCCCTGAGAACGCACGACCCTAGCGAAGTCGAAGCGTGTGTGTCGACCGTCGTGAGCCGCGCGCTTGCTTGGAGGTGCGCCGATGTGCGCGCGAATGCGTCACCGCGGCGATGGAGTGTCCTCTACAGGAGACACGGCGCGTCTCGCGGGGCCGATTCGGGGGCGGCGAGGCTGTGGCCAAGCGCCAGCGAGGCCCCCGCAGCCGCAGCGAGGTCGCCGCAGACGCAGCGACGCCGCGGCACCGACAGCGTGCGGGTACATGGCGGCGATGTCCCCCGGCGGTGTCGGTGTCGCGAGGCCGCCGCGAGGCCGCCGCACCGACAGCGTGCGGGTACATGGCGGCGAAGTCCCCCGGCGGTGTCGGTGTCGCGGGGGCGTCGCGAGGCCGCCGCGAGGCCCCCGCAGACGCAGCGAGGCCGCCGCGACGCCGGCGCGACCCCGCGGCGACGAAACTGTGGGTGCTCGCCGCCAGCTGGGCCGGTTTCGTCGCGGTGAGGCATGCTCGCGGACGCGCAGTGCGCTCGCGGCGACCGGGTTTCGGAGCTTTGCAACCCGCCGCTGGCTCGGTGGGCCTCGGCGGCGCGCTCAGGCTGGCTGACGCTCCGCCTCAGCGCGACGAAACTGGGGGTGCTCGCTGCGAGCTCGGTCGGTTTCGTCGCAGAGCGTCGCCGCCCCGACAGCCTGCGGGCACATGGCGGCGATGTCCCCCGGCGGTGACGGCGACGCGGGGCGCCGGAGCGCACGCACGCCGCACCCGCAGACGCAGCGAGGCCGCAGCCCCGACAGCCCGCGGGCACATGGCGGCGAAGTCCCCCGGCGGTGACGGCGACGCGTCGCATCCGCGCCGCTGCGTCGCCGCGTCGCATCCGCGCCGCTGCGTCGCCGCGACGCCGCCGCCTCAGGCCTCGCCACGCAGACCCGAGACGACGGCGCCGCCGGTGCAGCTGCCATCGACGAGCAGCACCCAGAAGTAGATCGTCGCGTCGATGCGTGGCGGTGGGCCCTCGCTCGCGAGCCAGGCCGCGAGCTCGAGGTAGAGGCCGAGGTAGACGAGCTGGGTGAGCGCGCACAGCACGAGCAAGAGCCACGCGAGCTCGCGCGTACTCGAGGCGTCTCGGGAACCTGGGCTCGCGGCGAGGCGATAGCTGGCTGCGACCGGCGGGACGTCGCGCAGCGAGCGCGCGCGCCAGGCGAGCGCCGCCGCGCCCAGCAGCATGACGAGGCCGAGCCCTGCGACGGCGCCCACGGCCACCCAGCCCTCGAGGTCTCCCGCGTCGCGCGCCACGCGGCGATGCTAACCGAGCGGCGGGTCCGCTGCGCTGCGCCCCTCCGCGTCGATGTCGCCGCGCTCGCGGGCGGCGAGGGCCGTGCGCAGGCGGAGCTGGAGCTCGACGGCGCGCAGGGCAGCGCGAGGTGCGGGCGCGAGCGCGAGGCGCTGCGCGCTGCGGGCGGTGACGGAGAGCAGCTCGGCGACTCGGCGTGTGCGCAGGCCGGCGGCGAGCGCGAGCTGGACCGCGGCGCGACGCGCTGTGCTGCGCTCGGCGTCCTGGCCGTCGAGCTCGGGCAGGGCGAAGGCCGCCGCGGCGGCGTCGGCGAGCTGGGCGAAATCGAGCGGACCGGGCGCGAGCTCGACGCCGAGCAGCGCGAGCAGCTCGGCGCGCGACCAGCGCGGCAGCCGCGCCGCGACGCGCGCCGCGAGGTGGGTGTCGACGACGCGCATGGCGAGCAGCTCGGGCAGGGCGCTGCCATCGCGACATGGGTCGAGGGCGAGTCCGTGGCGCGCGTCTTGGCGCAATGCATAGCGCACGGCGTGGGCGAGGTGGCGCTGCTCGACGATCGGCCGGATGCGCGCGGCCTCGAATGGAACCGGCAGGCTCAGCACGGCCCGCAGGCTGGCCTCGACGGTCTGGGCGAAGACTCCCGCGGTGGCGCGATCGCAGGCGAGCACGGCGTGCAGGTGCGTATCGGCGACACCGAAGCTCAGGAGGCCGCGCGCGGCGCCACGCGCGAGCAGCACGCGCGCGGTGCGGCGGAGCGCGGCGGGGGTCGCGGCAAAGACGCGCTCGTCGACGAGGCGCATGGTGACGTGGTGGCCGAGCGCGTCGTCGAGCACGAGGCCGGCGCGGGTGCGACGAAACCGGGGGCGCTCGCGGCGAGCTGGTCGGGTTTCGTCGCGGGTCGAGGCGCCTCGGTGCGTGGTCGGCTGCGACGGCGGAGAGTACTTCGCGGACATGGCGGGCTCGCGCCATTCACGGAGCGCGCCAAACCCCGCAGGGTGCGACACGATCGACCGAGCTGGCGGCGAGGTCTCCCCGTTTCGTCGCGGTTCCCGCGGCTTGCGCCTCGAGCTGCCGCGCAGCGGAGCCCGCCGGCCCGTCTCCAGAACTCCGCATCGGCCTGGCGGCGCCTGGCGCCTCGGCGGCGGCCGCCACCCCGGGCGCGCGCTCCGGCTCGACCCCCGCGCCTCGGTCGGCGCTTCCGAACCCCGCGTGGGCCTGGCGGTGCCTGGCGCCTCGGCGGCGGCCGCCACCCCGGGCGCGCGCTCCGGCTCGGCCCCCCGCCTCGGTCGGCGCCGCGGCTCGACCCACCGCCTCGCTCAACCCTCGCGCTCGACGCGCTCCTTCACGCCGAGCAGCATGCGCCGATCCATGGCGAAGCCGATGGGCTCGATCGCGACGCCATAAGCGAGCTTGGTGGCGAGATCGTCGGAGGTGGCGGTGCGGTAGCGGCTGATGAAACGACAGCGGCTCGGTCCGAGCGGCTCGAGGTAGAAGAGCCAGCTCGTCTCGACCCAGGGTTTGCCGGCGGCCTTCGCGGCGGGGTCTGCGGCCCCGAAAGCGAGCCAATGGCGCCCACGCTCGAGCCCGACGACCGGCAGCGGCGGCATCTCCGGGTGCAGCCTGAGCCCATCGCCGAGCTTCACCTCCCACTCGGGGTGCACGCGCTCGGCATTGCGGACCTCGCAGCCCGCGACGTTCTCGAGCCATTGGTAGCTGTAGAAGCCGCCTCGGTCGGCGCCGATCTGGGCGATCCACGGCCAGACCTCGTCGATGGCTGCGTCGATCTCGATGCCGTGCGTCCAATGCGAGCTCGGGGCCGGGACAAGCTCGTCGCCGGGGTAGCTGCGCCGAGCGGTCGCTTCGTCGACGCCCCAGCGCCGCTGGCCGCCGCGCAGAAAGGGCGTGAGCATCGCCGCCAACATGACCGCCGCGCCGCCTGCGCCCTCGAGCACGTCGCGCCATCCGTCGCGCGCTCTGCCCTCGGCGCGGCGCTTGAGGTTGTGGAGCTGCGCGGTCTCCATGAGCCGATGCACCGGGGTGATCCATGCCGCGTGCAGGCGCTGATCGGCAGAGAAGGCCGCGCGCACGCGCACGTGCAGGCGCGTCTTCTGCGCATCGAGCGGCTCGAGCACGAAGGCCCAGGTCACCTGCCAGAAGCGCATCGGCCTCGCCGACGCGAAGGGCAGCTGCTTCTTGGCCTCGGGATCGAAGAGCCCTCCGAGCAAGAGCGTTCGCTCGGGCTCGATCGCGAGCACCTCGAAGCCATCGCCGCCCTCCGGGGTCGCGGGCAAGATCTGCCCGACCTCGAGCGACGAATACTCGGGGTGGAGCTCGCGCGCCGAGGCCTGGTTCGCGTTGTCGAGCGTATCGAGCGAATAGAAGCCTGCGCGCCCGCCGCCCATCTGCACGAGCCAGGGCCAGATCCGCGATGGCTCGGCGTCGATGGTGATGCCGTGGGTGAGCGCGCCGCCGGCATCGGGCAAGAGCTCGTCGCCGGGCAGGGCTCGCTCGAGCTCGCGGCTCTCCGGTGTGCCGTGCTCGCGCGCGAGCGCTGCGAAGAGCGTGCGCCGGATGAGGTGCGAGCCCGGGCCGATCACGAGCCAGTAGCGCTCGAAGCGCTTCCACGACGCTTCGTCGGTCGCGTCGACGCGCACCTCGATCTCGACGCGGCTGTCGCGCTCGCCGAAGGGCAGCACACGCAGGGCCCAGGCGACCTTCACCCAGCCTGGCTCGTCGAAGGCTGCATACTCGGCCGGCCCGTCGACGTGCACGAAGGGGATGTCGAGCTGCCACACCTTGCCGATCGCGCCCACGACGACCTCGCGCGTTTCGTCGATCAGGATCCGGAAGCCGGGGTGCTCCGGGCTCGAAGCGATCGCGTCGAGGCGCAGCTCGACCTTCTCCACCGTGCCCGTGAGGCGCGAGGGCAAGGTCCTCAAGGCGAAGAGAGCCTTCACGAGCGAGGAGCGCGCGAGGTCCTCGTGGCGCACGAGCTGCCAGGCCTCTTCGGGCCTCAGCGCGAGCTCGACGGAGGAGAGCTCCAGCTTGCGTGGTGTGGGCAAGACCTGGTCGAGGTGGCTCATGGCCGCGAGCATGCTCCTCGGGCGCTGCGCTGACCAGGGTGGGCGTGGCCTGCCGCGTCGCCCGTCGGGCTCGAACCACGCGTAGCGCAATCGACGCGGCCGGTTCACGGTGTACGCTCCGCGCATGACCGCGCCTCGCTTCGCGCCGCAGGCGATCCTCTTCGACATGGACGGCCTGCTCGTCGACTCCGAGCCGGTCTGGGGCCTCGCCGAGCAGCGCTTGATGCAGCGCTGGGGCGCGGAGTGGACCGACGCCGACATGCACGTCTGCCGAGGCACCGGCATCCCGGAGACGGCTCGGCGCATGGCCGAGCGCGCTGGTCGCCCCTACGACGCCGAGCGCGATCCCGACGCGCTGATCGAGGCCTTCCTCGAGCTCGTGCCGACGATCGCCGACCAGCCCGGCGCGCAGGAGCTCGTGGCCGCCGCGAGCGAGGCTGGGCTGCGACTCGCGGTCGCGTCGTCGTCACCGAGGCGCGTCGTCAGCCGCGTGCTCGAGGCGCGCGCGCTGTGGTCGCGTTTCGAGGTCATCGTCACCGGCGACGACGTCGTGCGAAAGAAGCCCGATCCGGCGATCTTCCTGCTCGCCGCGGAGCGCTGCGAGGTGCCGAGCGCGCGCTGCCTCGTGCTCGAGGACTCCATGCCCGGTGTGATCGCCGCGACGCGCGCGGGCATCCCGGTGATCGCGGTGCCCGAGCTCGACCACGCCTCCTTCGAGGGCGTCGCCGATCGTGTGGTGCGCGATCTCGTCGAGGCCCGCGCGCTCATCGATTGGCCTACCAGGCCGCTCGGGCTAGGTGGTTGACGTGGGCATCGAGCGCATGCCTCGATATCTGCGCCTCTGCCTCGCGGTCGCCGCCGTCGCCGCGACGCCGGGCTGCGGCTCGGGCAGCCCCGACGAGCCGCTGCCTGCGGCCACCGCGGCCGCTTCGGCGAGCGCTTCCGCCGCGGCGCCTCCGCCACAGCGCGTGCGCGTGAAGGGCCTCTCGATGGACGTGCCCGCGGGTTTCGTGCCGCTCGAGGCGCCTCGGCAGGAGCGCCTGCGCGCGGCGGCGCTCGCGCGCGATCCTCGCTCGACGGTCACGGTCGACGCGAGGCGCGCGCCAGGCGGCTTGAGCGCCGGCACGGGCTACGTGCTGCGCATCGAGATGCCCAAGGACCCCACCATTCTGGCGGGCACGGTGCGCGACGTGCTGCGCCGCGCCGAAGCCGAGCTGCGCCTCGAGATGAAGCTGCAGGGCGCGAGCGAGACGCAATGGGAGGCCACCTACGCCGCCGACCGCGTCGACGTCATGTCGCGCGCGACGATGACCCAAGGCGGCAAGAGCGCCGTGCTCGAGATGCGCACGGTCGCCTTCGTCGCCTCCGACGAGCGCATCGTCACGCTCGGCGCGCAGTGCCTCGCCGAGTCGTCGACCCTCTGCGAGCCGCTCTTGCGCAGCGCCGTGGTGGAGGACGAGCCGAGGCGAGGCTTCGACGAGCTGCTCGGCCCACCTCAGCCGAGGATCACGAGCGTCGCCGGCTTCGAGCTCGGGCAGCGTCGGGAAGACTTCGTCGCCGCGTGCAGGCGCGCGAAGCTGCGCGTCGACCGCTTCGATTGGAAGAAGGAGCCGCCGCTGACGCGTGAGCACGTCGACAGGGGCTTGCTCGCGCGCTGCGACGGCGCGCCTGGGCCCTGGGAGGGAGGCGCGGTCGCCGCAGTCGACGGATCCTTCGCGAAGGACCGCCTCACGCGCCTCAGCTTCGGGAGCGGCGACGACACCCACACGGTGCGGACGCGCCTCGGCGAGAAGCACGCCTCGGACTTCAGCCTGCCCGACGGGAGCCTCTACGTCGTCGACGCGCTCGCCGAAGGCGAGGCCCTCTACGCGCTCGAGATCGTTCCCTTCGACTACGAGCTGCCTTCGAAGGCCCGCGTTCGCACGCTCGTGACCTACGTGACACGAGACGAGTTCGAGGGCCGAGCGCGCTGAGCGGGGGCACCCCGCATCGAGAGCAGCGCCCCCGCGCGGCCTGGGCTATCGTCGCGGCGTGTCCGACCAACCGCTCCACTACGCCCTCGAAGGATCCACCGCCGTGCTCCGCATGGACGACGGCAAAGCGAACGCGCTCTCCGACGCGATGATCGACGCGCTCTCGGAGGCGCTCGATCGCGCGGCGAAGGAGGCGAGCGCCATCGTTCTGCTCGGCCGGCCCGATCGCTTCTCGGCGGGCTTCGACCTGCGCGTGATGATGAGCGGCCCCGAGGCCGCGAAGGCGCTGCTCCGTCGTGGCTCGTCGCTCTTGATGAAGCTCTACGGCGCGCCGCTGCCGCTCGTCATGGGCTGTACGGGGCACGCGCTCGCCGGTGGCGCGCTCGTGCTGCTCACGGGCGACGTGCGCGTGGGCGTGGCCGGCCCCTACCGGCTCGGCCTCAACGAGGTGAGCATCGGCATGCCGGTGCCGGTGCTCGCGATGGAGCTCGCGCGCGACCGCCTGCGCAACGAAGACCTCAGCCGCGCGACGCTCGAGGCGAGGATCTACAACCCCGACGAGGCCGCGCGCGTCGGCTACCTCGACGAGGTCGTCGCGCCGGAGGAGCTCGAGGCGCGCGTGATGGCCGAGGCGGCGAGGCTCGCGGCGCTGCCGCGCACGTCCTACGCGGCGACCAAGGAGCGCCTGCGCGGCCGCACGATCGCGCACATCCTCGCGACGCTCGAGGACGACATGGCGAAGCTGCTCACGCCGGCGGGCTGAGCGGCTCCGGCCAACGAGGCGCGCGTGCGCAGCCGAGTCGCACGCGCCCGGTGTATGCTCAGCCCACGCGCCGCCGCCTGCGCAGCCCGAGCAGGGCCGCGGCGGCGGCCATCGTGAGCCAGGCCGGCCTCGCCGCGCCGCCTCCGCGCACGCTGCAGTCGCAGCCGTCGCTCGCGCCGCCGTCTTCGCCTCCGCCGCCCGCACCCGCGCCCGGCCCGGCGCCACCCGTCGTCGCTCCGCCGCCCGCGCCCGGGCCTCCGCCACCCGTCGCGCCGCCGCCCGCGCCCGCGCCGCCGCCCGCGCCACCACCGCCGCTGCCGAGCGAGCCTCCCGGGCCGTAGATCGTCTCGGTGGCGCCGAGCTCGAGCGCGCCGAGATCCGGCGCGCTGCCCGCGTAGCCGTCGTTCACGTTGGCGAGCACCAGGCCGGCGTCGATCGCGGGGCTCGAGCTCGCGAGCGCGAAGCTCGAAGGCAGCGTGGCCGCGAAGGGCGCGCTCGGATAGGCGACCGCTCCCTCGAAGACCGAGAGATCGACCTCGACCGCGTGGGCCTCGGTGGTGAGCGAGCGCAGCTCGGCGAGCCCGTCGAATTGCACCGAGCCGATGCGACCATTGAAGGCGGCACCGATCGCGCCATAACCATCGTAGTCGAAGCTGCAGCTCGGCGCGGCCGAGGGCAGCTCTGCGACGCGCCCGGGGCCGGAGGCGTAACCCGCGTAGCTGCCTCCCGGGCCGCCGATGAAGAGGTTGTTGCGGAAGGTCGCGCGCGAGAACACGTCGGTGGTGTTCACGCTGAAGGCGTCGCCGCTCTTCACGACGGTGTTGTGCAGGCCGATGTCGCCGATCGAGCTGCGCTGCAGCTTGAAGGCCTGGTACACCGCGTTGTAGACGACGTTGCGGATGAAGTACGTCGGCCCGCCGAGGCTCGGCTGCGAGGAGAGCGCCATGAAGCTGTCGGCGACGCGGTTCTGGTAGACGCGCACGTTGCCCATCGAGAAATCGGCCTCGATGCCGTCGTCGGCGCAGGCCGAGAGATCGTTGCCATAGATGTCGATCGAGGTCTGCTGCACGGCGTCGCCGTCTTCGAGCAGCGAGATGCAATCGCGGAAGCCGCGCACACGGTTGAAGGCGATGACGTTGCCCGGGCCGGTGAGCTGGATGCCCTCGCCGAGGTTGTCGCCGCTGACCCCGAGCGAGCTCTCCTGCCAGAGCGTCGGCCCTTCGATCACGTTGTCGACGACGAGCGCGTTCTGCACGCCGCCGCCGAGCGAGACGACGCCGTCGTCGGGCGTGGTGATGGTGCAGCCGCGCACGGTGATGAAGGCCGCGTCGTTGAACTTCACCTTGCCCTGGATCGCGAGCCCCTCGACGACGACGTGCGAGCGACCGTCGGCGCGCACGTCGCCCACGACGACCGCGCCACCCGGGTTCGCCGCGCGCACGCCGATGGGCGCGCTCTCGGTGCCGCTCGAGGCGAACTGCAGCGCCGGGTAGCTGCCGTCGGCGAGCACGAGGTGTTGGCCGGGTTGCAGCGCGGCGAGCGCCGCGGCCACCGTCGTGGGTGTCACGGGGATCGCGGCGCCGCCGTCGAGCGTGGGCGCGGTGCGCGTGCGCGCCGTGAGCGTCTGCGTGGCGTCGCCGCCGTCGGGATCGACCAATGTGAGCTCGACCTCGTAGTCGGTGCCCGGCTCGAGCCCGAAGAGGCTGCCCGCGTGGCGGTTTGCCCAGGAGAAGCCCGCGAGCGTGCCGGCGGGCACACGTACGAGCGGCATGGCCTCTCGGTAGGCCTGCGCGCCGAGCTCTCGGAAGCGCACCGTCGCGACGCCGTCGAGGTCCGAGTCGCCAGCGACGGGCCACTCGAGCGAGAGGCTGTGCAGCGTCGGGTAGGGGCTCGTGGCGACGCCGGGTGTGGAGGCCTGCTGCGCAGACGCGGCGCGTACGCCACCGAGCACGGCGAGCGCGAAGAGGGTCGAAGCGAGCGGACGTAGCAGCGTGCGCATGCCGCGCAGCCTATCGGAACCGCGCCGTGCGGCGCGAGGCAGGAGGCGCCACGGCTCAGGGGCCGAGCGGCACGGTCTGCTCGAGCGCGCCCGTCGCGGTATCCCAGACGTGGAGCGCCGCCTCGGAGAGCCCGGCGAGCTTCTTCATGTCCCAGGAGTGCGAGTACAGCGAGGCGCCCTTCGTCTCGAAGGCGTACGCGACCTTCTTCGACACCACGCTCACGAGCTCGGCCCTCTCGCCGCGGACCACGAGCAGGCGCTCGCCGTCGTCGAAGGGCAGGAGCGTGGCCTCGTCGGGGTCGCGCACGTCGTAGGCGGCGATCGTGCGCATCGACGCGACGCGAAAGGAGCGCAGCCAGCGACCCGAGCCCGTCGCGAGCAAGATCTGGCCGTCGCGCGAGAAGCGCACCGGGCCGATGTGATCGGAGCAGCCCCCGCTCCGCGCGAGCACGCCGATGCGCGCGAAGCTGCGCGAGTCGAAGAGCGCGAGATCGTGCCCCGCGGCGTCGGCCGCGGCGACGTGCGCGCCGAGCGGTGCGACCCAGGAGCCGAAGGTGCCGCCCGTCGCGGCGCTGCCCGAGGCCTGCTCCTCGCAGCTCGCGGGGTCGAGCCTCGCCATGGCGCCGATGCCGGTGGTCACGAGCGAGGCGCCCGAGGCCGTGAAGGCGAGATCGAAGGCGAAGCGCTCGCTCGTGCAGCGGCGCTTCTTCTGCGCGACGTCGAAGATGGCGACCGTGGGCATCGACTCGTCGGGGCGCTGCGCGCTCATCGCCACGAGCCCGCCGTCCGGTGAGAAGGCGAGCGCGTGCACGTCGGCCTCGCCGAGCTCGGGCTTCGCTGGCACGGGCTCGATCCACTCGGCGATCGTCGCGAGCGTGCCGCTCTCGAGCACACGCAGGCTCCGCGTCTGGTCGGCGACGGCGAGCCGAGCGCCGCCGTAGGCGTATTCGATCGCCGCGACGGGGGATGGCAGCTCGCGCGAGCTCTTCTTCGCGTCGGCGATCGTGATTTCGTGCAGGGTCTTGCCACGCGCGACGAGCAGCGCGCCGCCCTTCGGGTGCCAGGCCATGGCGAGTCGCGGCCCCACTCGAGGCACGAGCTCCGCGTCGCGCTCGGGTGGCGCGCTCGCGGAGACGTGTGGCGGCGGCGAGGCCGAGCTCGATGGAGCGGAGCCTCGCTCGGGAGGCGCGCTGCTCGAGGGCGCGGCGCTTGCGCTCGTCGCCTGCGTCTTCGTCGATGCGCTCGGCGCCGCTCGCCCCGAGGGCGCCGCGCCCTCCGAGCAAGCGACGGTGAGAGGGACGACGAGCCCGAGCACGGCGAGCGCACGCATGCGCGCAGGCTAGCTCGTCGCGCCGTGTGCCCGGGGCCTGCGCCCAGCAGGCCGGTGGAGCGAAGGCGATTCGCGTGTCGCGCAAGGATCGCAGGGGCGGAGAACGCGCTCGCGCACCTCCGGCGCGCCTGTGCGATGCCAGGATCGTCAAGGTGATCCAGTTGTTGGAGCTCCTGCCGCGGGCTAGAGTCCCGACGCTCGCGCTCGCCGAGCGGCGCCCGAGTCGCTCGGCTCGACGGAGCCGGGCGAGCCTCCGAACCACGCCCACCAAGGAGACCCAGCCCCGTGCTCGAGATGTTCTTCGCCGAGAGCGACGCGTCGTTGTCGGTGCGCGAGGTGACGGTCCGCGAGGCGCTCTCCGAGCTGTTCGAGATCACGATCGTCGCCGTGTCGGAAGACGCGAGCCTCGATCTCGAGGGCCTCGTCGGGCGAGCCGCGGGGGTGCGCAGCACCGCCGAGCTCGCGCTCAGGCTCCAGAGCCCGCGCCTGTGGACGGGTGTTTGCAGTTTCATCGAACAGGTCGCCGCCGAGCCCACGGGCCTGTCGACCTACCATTTGCGCATCGTGCCGGCCTTCTGGCTGCTCACGCAGCGGCGCAACTACCGCATCTTCCAGCACCAGAGCGTGCCCGAGATCGTGCGCTCCATGCTCGCGGAGTGGAACCTCGAGTCCACCTGGAAGATCGACGCGAGCCGCTACCCGAAGCTCGAGTACCGCGTGCAGTTCGGCGAGAGCGACCACGCCTTCGTCTCGCGCCTGCTCGAGGAGGCCGGCATCGGCTATGCGCTGGTCGCCGAGGGGCGCGCGACGCGCATCCATTTCGACGACGCTCCCCAATCGGCGGAGCGCCGCGGCGGCCCTCCGGTGCGCTTCTTCGATCGCCCGATGGGCTGGCGCGACGCCGAGTTCGTGAACGAGGTGCGCATCGCACACGACGTGCGGCCTGGGGCGCATCTCATCCGCGATTACGACTTCCGCAACCCGGCCTTCCCGCTCTATGGGCAGTCGACGACGGCGCAGGCGATGTCGCCCGAGCAAGCGCGGCTCGAGCAGTACCATTACAGCCCCGGCGCCTTCCTCGTGGAGACCTCGCAGGGCAGCGGCACCCCGACGGCCGACGACAAGGCCTTCGCGCGCCACCTGCCCGGCCACGGCGCCGATCTCGCGACGCGCTCGCTCGCCCAGGATCGCCTCGGCAGGCGCAGCGTGCGCTTCGCCACCAACGCGCCGGACATCGCGCCGGGCGTGGTCTTCGCGATCAGCGGGCACCCGCAGGCGGAGCTCTCCGAGGAGCACGAGCTGCTCGTCGTGGAGTCGAGCTTCCGCTGGACCGAGGGCAACGAGCCGACGCTCGAGGCCCGCGCGGTCTTCGCCGCCGAGCCCTGGAGGCCCGCGCGCGTCACGCCTCGGCCCGTGGTCGCCGGGGTGCAGAGCGCCACGGTCGTGGGCCCGGCCGGCCAGGAGATCCACGTCGACGAGTTCGGGCGCGTGCGGGTCGAATTCCCCTGGGATCGCGAGAGCCGCGGCGACGAGAACAGCTCGAGCTGGATCCGCGTGAGCCAGGGCTGGGCCGGCACGGGCTACGGCGTGCTGGTGCTGCCGCGCATCGGGCAAGAGGTGCTCGTGGGCTTTCTCGAGGGCAACCCCGACCAGCCCGTCGTGGTGGGGCGCGTCTTCAACGCCGTGCAGGCGGTGCCCTACGCGCTGCCCGAGCACAAGACCCGCAGCACCTGGAAGAGCGACTCCTCGCTCGGCTCGAACGGCTTCAACGAGATCCTCTTCGAGGACCTGAAGGGCCAGGAGCTCGTCTACGTGCAGGCCGAGAAGAACCTGCGCAAGCTCGTGAAGAACGACGAGACGATCACGATCGGCAACGACCGCGAGAAGCTCGTGCACCGGCACGAGCTCGAGACGACCGGCGGCGATCGCACCGAGGTCACGCGGGGCAGCCGCAAGGAGATCACCTTCGGCGATCGAGAGACGACCGTCTGGGGCAGCCGCAAGAAGCGCGTCGAGGGCGACGAGAGCGAGCAGACGAACGGCAGCCGCGCGCAGCGCGTGGGCGGCGATCTCGACGTCGTCGTGGAGCGCACGAAGCGCGAGCGCGTCGACGGCGACGCCCACCTCGTCGTCGCGGGCGAGCGCCGCGAGATGGTCGAGCAGAAGAGCTCGCTCGTGGTCGGAGGCGACATGCAGGCGCGCGTCGGCGGGCATCACGGGCTCGAGGCGAACGCGATCCACCTCAAGTCGAGCGGCGCGCTGGTGATCGAGTCGGCCACCGACCTGTGCTTCAAGGGGCCGGGCGGTTTCGTGCGCATCGACGCCGGCGGTGTGACGATCCGCGGCACGCTCGTGCGCATCAACAGCGGCGGCGAGGCCGGCGAGGGCCCGGGTGTGTCTGCCGACGCACCCGCCGAAGCGAAGCAGATCGAGCTCCGTCCCTCCGAGCCGCCGGAGACCGACGACATCTTCCAGACGGGGCTCGCGCAATGAAGAGCGCTGCGTGGAGGGCCCTGCCCATGCTCCGCCGAGCGGAGGCGCGCTGATGCCGCCCGCCGCACGCATCTCGGACGCGCACGTGTGCCCCAAGGTGGAGCCCGGCCCGAAGCCGCACGTGGGCGGGCCGGTGAGCGCGGGCGACGCGACGGTGCTCATCGGCTTCCAGCCCGCGGCGCGCGTCGGCGACTCCGCGACATGCATCGGGCCGGCCGACACGGTCGCGCGAGGCGAGCCGAGCGTGCTCATCGGCTTCAAGGACGCGGCCCGTCTCGGCGACGCCACTTCGCACGGAGGCGTGCTCGCCTCCGGCTGCCCCACGGTGCTCATCGGCTCTTCGCCCCAGGCCGAGACGCTGCGCACCGACAAACCCTTCGCCGAGGACTGCGAGGCTTCGCGCAGGCCTGCCGGCGACGAGGCGGGCACCGGGCCGTGAGCGAACGACGCGCGATCGTGGCCGTGCTGTGGGGCCGCCAGAAGGGCGACAGAGCGGTGATCCCGAAGGGCGCCACGCTGCGCGTCGGGCGCACCGAGCGCGCCGATCTCGTCGTGCCGCACGACTCGAAGCTCTCGGGTGTGCACTTCGAGCTGCATTGGGACGGCGAACGCTGCCACCTGCGCGACCTCGGCAGCGCGCTCGGCACGGCGCTCGGAGGCCAGCGCGTCGAGGCTGGCTGGGTGCCGCACGGCGGCTGGGTGCGCGCAGGCGAGACCGACTTCTCCGTGCACGTCGAAGCGAAGACGCCTCCGCCCGCCGCCGACGTATACGCCCCCGACTTCGAGATCGAAGCACCCGGCGCCGAGGAGCGTCGGCTCAGGGCGCTCGCCGCGCTGCGCGAGGCCCTCGGCGAGGCGCCGCTCTACGCGGTCGTCGACGCGGCCCGTGACGGGCGCATCCTCCAGCTCTTGCGGGAGTCGGTCGACGAGTACCGATCGCTCTACGAGGGCCTCGCGGGCGAGCCCTTCGCCCACGTGGCGCCCTACGTCGTCAGGCTCGATCCGGAGTCGCATCTGCTCGAGTCGCTCGTCCGCGAGGGCTGGGGGCGGCGCTGGGGCTTCTACGCCAGCTGCCGCACGCCGCTCCGAGAGCTGCGTCGACACCTGCGGCGCCTGCTCGTGGTGCGCAACGAGGAGACCCGCGCGCGCATGTACTTCCGTTTCTACGATCCCGCCGTGCTGCGCGTCTTCATCGAGGCCGCGACCCCGCTCCAGCTCTCGGAGCTCTTCGGCGAGCTGAGCGAGCTGTATGCGGAGGGCCCGCGCGGCGAGCTCTTGCGCTTCGTGGCGCCCGGCGCAACCGAGGAGCCCGGGCGATGAGCGCGACCCGCACGGAGCCGAGCGAGCTCTTGCTCGACGCGCGGCGCAACCTGCGCCTCGAGGTCGCCGCCGAAGGCGTGACGCTCTCGGTGCGCTCCTTCCAGGTGCGTGAGGCGGTCTCGGAGCTCTTCGAGGTCTCCGTGGTGGCCGTGTCGCCCCAGGCCGATCTCGAGCTCGGCGCGATCGTGGGTCGCCCGGCCTCTCTGCGCGTCGTGGCGGGCGAGCTCGGGCGCGCGGGTGGCACGGGCCGCACGTGGTCGGGCGTCTGCTGCCACGTCGAGCAGCTGCGCGCGGAGCCCGACGGACTGTCGACCTACGCCTTCCGGATCGCGCCGGAGCTCTGGCTGCTCGGGCTGCGGCGCGATCACCGGATCTTCCAGCACCTCTCGGTGCCCGAGATCCTCGAGCGGGTGCTCGCGCCTTGGCGGATCGCGCCGGTGTGGGCGCTCGATCGCGCGGCCTTCCCCAAGCTCCATTACAAGGTCCAGTATGGCGAGTCGGACCTCGCCTTTCTCTTCCGCCTCGGCGAAGAGGCCGGCATCGCGATCACCTTCACCGACGACGAAGCGGGCGCGCGGCCGGTCTTCCACGACGCGCTCGGCACCGGCGAGCGGCGCGAGGCTGCGCCCATCCGCGACGTGGGGCCGACCGAGGCCTGGGGCTCCGGCGAGGAGCAGGCGTCGAAGCTGCGCATCGCTCACCAGGTGCGCCCGGGGGCCTACGTGCTGCGCGACGTCGACCTGCGGCGTCCGCGCGCGCGGGTGCTCGGCGCCGCGCGTGACGCGCGCGAGCCCGAGGCGAGGCTCGAGCAATACCATTACGTGCCTGGTGCCTTCTCGGTCGACGTGCCGGGCGCCGATACGGGCGCGACGCCCGTGGCCGACGACCGCGGAGCGACGCGACACGACGACCCGACGGGCCGCGCGCTCGCCGAGCGGTTCCTCGCGAGCCTGCGCGGCGACGCGCGCGTGGTGTCCTTCGAGACGAACGTGCACGCGCTCGCGCCGGGCGTGGTCTTCGCGCTCGACACCTACCCGCGCGCCGAGCTCGAGGGCGACCCGAGCTTGCTCGTGATCGCGTCGACGCTCGGAGGCCCGCACGACGGCGCGTGGTCGCACGAGGTGAAGGTCGTCCTGGCGGGCGCGCCCTTCAGGCCGGCACGGCGCACCCCCAAACCTCGGCTCGTCGGCGTGCAGAGCGCCGTCGTCGTCGGCCCGGAGGGCGAGGAGATCCACACCGACGAGCTCGGCCGCGTGCGTGTGCAGTTCCCCTGGGACCGCGAGGGCAAGCTCGACGAACACAGCTCGTGCTGGATCCGCGTGAGCCAGGGCTGGGCCGGCGCCGCCCATGGCATGGCCATGATCCCGCGCGTCGGCCAGGAGGTGCTCGTCGCCTTCGCGAATGGTGACCCGGACGAGCCGCTCGTGGTCGGCCGCATGTACAACGCCACCGCGCCGGTGCCTCAGCGCCTCCCGGCGAACGCCACGGTGAGCGCGTGGCGCAGCGACTCCTCACCCGGCTCGGACGGCTACAACGAGATCCGCTACGACGACGCGAAGGGCGAAGAGCTCGTCTACGTCCAGGCCGAGAAGAACCTGCGCCGCTTGGTGAAGCACGACGAGACGCTGACGGTCGGGCGCGATCTGGAGCAGCTCGTCGAGGGCTGCTCGGCCGACACCACGCACGGTGATCGCACCGAGGTCACGCGAGAGCGACGCAAGGCGACGACCTACGGAGCGTCCGAGATCGACCTCCGGGCGAACGAGCAGAAGCGCGTCGAGGGCGTGGAGCTCGAGGAGTCGCGCAGCGACAGGCAGCTCTACGTGCGCGGCGAGGTCGACACGGTCGTGCACCGAAGGCGGCGCGAGCGCATCGGCGCCGACGCGCACACGACCGTCTCGGGTGGCCGCCGCGAACAGGTGCGTGGCTCGCAATCGCTCACGGTCGTCGACGAGCACCAGATCGAGGTGAGCGGCACCTACGCGCTCGAGGCGGGCGCGACGCTGCGCTTCGCTGCGGGGGAGGGGCTCGTCGGCGAGGCGGTCGACCTCACGCTCAAGGGCCCGGGTGGCTTCGTGCGCATCGACGCGGGCGGCGTGACGATCGGCGGCACGCTGGTGAAGATCAACGAGGACGGCCGCGCGATCACGGGCCGACCGGTGCGGCCGCGCGCGCCCGAGCGGGCGGAGGTGCCTCCGGTGCTCGAGCCGGAGGAGGGCGAGCGATGATGCTCGTGCGCGCTCCGCAGCTCCAGGCCTTCCGCGTGGCGGCGGAGCTGCAGTTCATCGACGAGATGGTCGCGCACTTCCGGCGCTTCACTCCGCCGCTGTACGCCACGCTCGGCGACGAGCGCGCCGAAGCCGCCGTGCGTCGCGGCGTCGCGCGCGCCGTCGAGCTGGGCTTCACGAAGCGCGGCCCCATTCGCCTGTTCCTCGAGCTCGAGTGGCTCTTCGGTACGGGCTTCGACGACGACCCACAGCTGCCCTGGGCTGGCGAGACGCTGAGGGACCCGGCCCTCGACGACGAGATGTTCCGCGCCGGGCGCCTCGAGAAGCTCTGCCTGGGCTACCTCGACGAGGTGCACGGCCCCGAGGGCCGGAACGCCGACGCCGCGCTGCGCCGGCTCGAGGCAGAGGCCCCGCGCTGGGTGTACACCGAGTCGCATTGGCGCAGCGAGCTCGCCGAGGCGCTCGCGACGGTCTTCCCGGAGAAGGCGAGCCACATCGGGCCGCTCGGCGTGGAGCGCGTGCTGGATCGCGCGGAGCTGCGAGCCGCGGAGGTCTTCGGCGCGCAGGAGCTGCGCGGCCGCTGCGTGCTCGCGATCCTCATGTTCTCCTTCGGCGCCGACTGCACGCGTGACCCCTACTACCCGTGGATCGGCGCGACGCTGACGAACCCGAAGAACGACGATCCGGGGCGCCGCGCGGAGGCGCTCGAGCGCAAGGCGATGTGGTGGCTCAAGGCCGTGAACGAGGGCCGCCGCGCGGCCGCGAGCTGAGGACGCGAGGAGTCGACGGATGGCCAAAGGACGCCCCACGGGAGTCGACACGCCGGGAGGAAGCGAGGCCGTCGTGAACACGAGCGGCGCCGACGCGGCGATCTGCGCGACGTGCTGCACGAACCGCAGCGGTGAGGCCGAGATCAGCGACAGCTATGCGCGGATCTTCACGCACTTCGGCCACGGCCTGGGCGGCTCCTCGCAGGTGGCGCAATGGCACCCGTATTACTACCGCGGCACCTACGCCTTCGCGATGTCGTGGCGCCAGGCGAGCAGCCCCGACGGCCGAGCCGCCAACGGCACGATCGTCGTCACGCTCCGCGTGCGTCTCGTCCCTCGGTCCATGCCGCAAGCCGTCGCGACCGCGATCGAGCGCCTCGACTACGACGTCGAATACCGCGCGGTGAGCGCGACGGAGATCTCCAGCGCCTTGGAGTCCTGGCAGCGCGACATCCGGGCGCGCTGGTCGAACCGCTACACGGTGCTCCTGCGTGGCACCGACTGTCCGGGTGATCTGCCGATCGAGTTCCGCTTCGAAGGCGTGCAGCGCGGTCAGCACCAGGAGATCGGCATGTACCGGATGAGCCACCCCCGAGGCGGCAAGCTTCCGGCCGAGGCGTTCAGCAACCCGACCCACCCTCAGTACGGCACGGCGCAACAGCTCCGGCACGATTACAGCGCGGTCCACCTCGAGCACGGCTCCAACGCCGCGAAGATGAACCTCGACGACTCCCGCGGCGCGCTCGTGGCCTCCCACGAGTACGGCCATTGGATCGGCTGGGGCGACGAATACGAGGGGCCGCTGCGCGGGCAGGAGAGCCGATACCCCGGCTCTCGCGTCGCCATTCGGTTCAAGAACCCCACGAAGGTCTACCGCGACGCCCACGGCACCGACGTCGAGTCGATCTCCATCATGTCGAACGAGGTGCGCAGAGGCTTGATGGCCCAGATGGGGGGCGCCGGGGGCATCACCTACTTCAAGCGGTACGTGTACACGGTGGTCCACGACTTCATCGCTCGCTACAACCGCGCACATCACGGCGGCCGCTCGGTCGCGTATTGCCACGACGTGCGCATGAACGGCGGGCGCTGAGGGCCCCGAGACCGAGAGGCGGGTAGATGGCGAACGGGCAGATGACCGAGCGAGGGTGGGTCGAATCGACGCGCGTGGGCGATCTGCTCTTCACCTACAGGAGCGGGCGAGACTCCCCGCGTGATGCGCGGCTCTTCGACATGGCGGTGGGCGAGATCACCTTCGAGAACCTGGGCGAGCGCCCCGTGAGGCTGGAGTACGCGATCCCGGACACCTTCTTCGGTGGGCACCTCTTCGAGATCGGCCCTGCGCAGGAGCTCGCGTGGAAGCACCCGCGGCCCGCGTGGTCGGAGCCCGACGACGCGATGGACTTCGAGTGCCCTCCCGGCAAGAAGGGGCTGCTCAGCCGCCAGGACTATTTGCACCTGGTGCACGAGATCGGCCGGGCGCGCTTGCTCGACGGCACGATGCGCACCCGATACGCCGCCGACCTGCGGGTCGACGGCAGGCTGGTCCACCTCGAGTTCGGCCCCCACGTCTTCCGCGTCGAGCTCGACCGCGATTGGGACGAGGAGCAAGGGCTCTACGACGAGTTCTTCGTCGCTCGCGACCGTGGCGAGATCCCGCTCTGATCCCAGCCGAGACCCGCGCACCACCTCACCCCGATGGACGTCCACTCCGCTTGTCGATTGCCTGTCGCGTCGCTCCTCTGGCGACCGAGCGCGGACGCGTGGGCGCTCACGGTCGTGTGCAAGGCGACCTTCGTGTGGAGCGGCTCCAAGCTCGCGCTCGCCGAGCACCAGGAGCCGCCGACGCCCGCCGACCTCCATTGGGACGACGACGAGCGCCGCAGCCTGCGCGCGGCGAGCGATCTCGTGCCGACGAAGTCGCGCGTCGACGTCGTGCTCGTCGGCCACGCCTACGCGCCCGACGGCGCGCCCGTGTCGCGGCTCAGCGCGAGGCTCGCGGTCGGCGCGATCGACAAGACGATCGAGATCGTGGGCAGCGTGAAGGCCGGGCGGGGCAGCCAGCCGGGGACCGACGAGGGCGCCTTCTCCGAGATGCCCCTCGTCTACGAGCGCGCCTTGGGCTCGACGCTCGCGAACCCCGTCGGTGTGATGCCCGACGCCCAGGAGCCCGCGGCGCGACAGGCGAACCTGTACCTCCAGCACTCGGCGCTCGCGAGCGCGGCCGTGCCTGCATCGGCGCCCTTCGGACCGGTGGCGAGCTCCTGGCCTCTGCGCCACGGCAAGCTGGGCGCGCAGCCAGCTGCATGGTCGGCCGCGGACTTTCGCGCGCGCAGCCTGCCCACGGATCTGGACTTCGCCTACTTCAACCACGCGCCGCCGGATCAGCAGCTCGACCAGCTGCCGGACCGTGCGCGCGTGGTGCTCGAGAACCTCGATCGCGACGCCCCCTTCCTCGAGCTCGCGCTGCCGCCCTTGCGCCCCTGGCTGACCGTCGAGCGTGAGGGCAGCTTCGTCGACGAGGCCACGGCCGAGGAGCTGCCCAGCATGCGCTGCGACACCCTCACGATCGACACCGATCGGTCGGTGGTGACGCTCGTCTGGCGCGCGCAGGTCGCGCTCGAGCGCCCCGACGAGGCGGGGCGAGCGGTCGTGTCCTTGGATCCGCTCGGCACGAGCCTCGTGGCCCAGGCGATGAGGCGCGTCCCCTTGCCCGCGCCGCCCTCCTCGAGCTGGCCCAAGGCCGACTCGACGGGCCTGCCATTTCGCAAGCCGGAGGGCGCGGAGGCTGCCCCGCCTGCATCGGCATCGCAGCGCTGGCCGTCGCGGCCCCCGCCCGCATCCGCGGCGCTGCCCGTCGCCGTTCCAGCCGCGGTGCCCGTCGCCGTTCCAGCCGCGGTGCCCGT
>CALKVW010000208.1 GCA_938004785.1 uncultured Polyangiaceae bacterium | reverse complement strand
AGACCTGGTTCGAGGAGTACGGCTGCAGCGTCGAGTTCATGGAGCAGTACCTCGCGTGCAACCTCCGAAATGCCGCAAGCACAGGGCGCTGCGTAGGAGCTTGCCCTGAAATGGCAGAGGAGATCGCCTTCTGCTTCGACGCCCGCGCGTCGGACAAGTGCAAGACCTTGCCGGGCTCGCAGACCAAAGACGAGCCCTGCCCGGATGAACCGCCGAGGTAGTCACCACTGCCGCTGACACAGCTGGAGCCGCTCGCGTCGCGCCACGACGCGGGCGGCGCCCACGCTGCACCAGCGACCGACCCCGCGGGCAACGCGCTGGGCGCGAGCAGCTTCATGGACTGAAACAGATTCGCTCTGCTGCTACGTCGAAGAGAACAGCTGCACCACGAAGTGATCTCCTTGCGAAGAAGGACGGGAGAGCTGGTTTGAGAACTATGGATGCAGCGTCGAGTTCGTGGAGGACTATGTCAGCTGCAAGCTCCGGCATGCGGCGAGCCCCCTGGCCCTGCGCACGTGACGCGGGGCCACGCTTGGGCTGCACCACCCACCGAGCCCATCGGTAACGCGACGTGCGTGAGGAACTTCATGGAGTGCACCAGATGAGATCGATCCTCCGCGTCGCCGGAGCTGCTGCGGTGCTCAGCTCGGCGTTTCACATCGCCTGCAGTGGCGAGGTGCGCCGCGACGACGGTGACGACGACGACAGCGCTTGGTCCACGGGTTCGTCGTCGTACACCGGCGGCGGCGAGATCCCGGATCGCGTCACCTGTGAGGAGAACCGTGCCTACTTCGAGGAGAAGGGCTGCAAGACGAAACCCCCTCCCTGCGAAGAAGAGTGGGAGACCTGGTTCGAGGAGTACGGCTGCAGCGTCGAGTTCATGGAGGAGTTTCTCGCCTGCACGCTCCGCGACGCGGTCCGCACCGGGCGGTGCGGCGGCGCATGCCCAGAGGTGGCGGAGCAGCTTGCCTTCTGCTTCGACGCCCGCGCGTCGGACAAGTGCAAGACCTTGCCCGGCTCGCAGACCAAAGACGAACCCTGCCCAGACGAACCACCACCCTGACCGCCTGGCCCGCCGAGCCTCCCACGCGTAGGCGCGGCGCTCGGCTCACTTCGCGCGCGGATCGACCACGCGGCCCATGAAGAGCACGAGCCCGCTCTCACGATCGCGGAGGAAGAACAGGAACGGCCTGTCGGCCTTGAACTCGTAGGTCTTCGCGGGCGGCGCGCTGCCGGCGCGAGGCATGGCGACCGCGGTGGCCGCCGCAGCTTCGGTGCCCTTCTCGTCGACGCGCACGAAGCCCTTGTGGAAGACCTTGCCGATGTAGAGGCGATCGTCGGGCGTGGGAGGGTTCGCGATGCCGGTGAAATCGGCCTTGTCGCGATCGAACGCGAGCTTCATGCCGAGCGCCTTGAGCTGATCGCCCACCTCGAGCGAGCTCGGCGGCGCGACCTCGAACGTCGGCACGCTGGCGAACACGCTCTCGTGCTTCAACGCCTTCACGAGCCCGTCGAGCCTGGCCGCGTCGAAGCCGCTCTCGAGCTTCGCGAGGCCATCGATCGCGCGCGGCACGACGAAGAGCATCGACATCGACTGGCCCTCGTAGGGGAGCTCGAGCGCGCTGAGCTCGGCCGTCTCGGCGTAGAGCATCGAGCCGCCGCGCGACATCGTGGGCACCTCGGCTTTCTCCGTGGCGCTCAGGTGGAACGCATTCGGGCGCGTGCGCTCCTTGTCGAAGGGCTCGGCCCAGTCGCCGAGGAAGTAGAGCGCGTTCACGAGCACGAGCCGCGTGTCCGGGTCGACGCCTCGCGGCGGCACCAGATCCTTGATGCGCTTCTCCGTCTGCTCCTCGACCCAAGCGTTGATGCGCGCACGCGAGGCCTCGGTGGCCCTCGCGAAGTCGAGCGCCTCGAGCGGCGCGCCGTAGGCCGCGCGCGTCGCGTCGAGGTAGGGCTGCTCGAAGCGGTAGCTCTTCTCACCGAAGAGGCGGTTGGCGATCCGGAAGACCACGTCGCGCTTCGGATCGCCGAGCGAGCTCGCGAGCTCTCCGGCGGTCTTCATCACCTCGCCCTGAGCGCCCTCGAGCTTCAGCACGGCCTGCATCTCGCTCGCGGTCGCGCCCTTGGCGCCGCCCCAGGTCATCGCGAGCGCCGTGCTGAGGCTCGCGGGAGAGATCACCTGGTTCTTCGCGGGATCGGGCAGGCGCTTCCACAGATCGAAGCCGAAGGCGTTGCTGCTCTTCGCGAGGCGCTCGACCGCGTCGGCGGGCGGCGCGGCGGCGCTGGGCTGCGTGGCGCTGGGCTGCGTAGCGGAAGGCGCGGCTTCGCTGGGCAGGGCGCTCTCGGAGGGTGGAGGCTGGCTCGAGTCGCTCGCGGTGGGCTGCGTGGGCTCGGGGCGCACGGCGGCGTCGCAGCCGAGCGCGAAGAGCAGGCCGAGGATCGAGCGGCGGGGGAGCGTGTGGGGCATGGTCATGGGCTTCGTGGCTCTGGTACGCACACACGTCGGAGAAGTTCTGCCGGCGCGGCGCTCCGCTCGCCGGGCTCAGCCGGCCTTCGTATCGCCAGCCTTCGGGTCGCCGGCCTCCAGGTCGCCGCCCTCCGCCGCTTCGTGAGCGCGCGCCTCGAAGCCTCGCACGGCGGCGTTGATCGTCGCGAAGACGCGCAGTTTGCCGGCCGGCTCCGTGAGCCCGGCGCGCGCGAGGCGATCGAGCACGGGGCCGTTGGCGCGCGCGACGGCGACGACGAGCCCCTGCGCCCTGAGCTCGGCCTCGAGCTCCTCGAGCGCCTCTACGGCCGTCGCGTCGATCGCGCCGATGCCCTCGAAGTCGAGCACGATCCACTCCTCGCGGCCGGGGTTCGACTCGAGCATCGCGGCCACACGCTCGCGGAAGCGGTTGGCGTTGGCGAAGAAGAGCGGCGCGTCGAAGCGGTAGACGAGCAGCCCGACCGTGGGCTCGAGCCCGTAGCGATCGGCCTCCACCCAACCGTCGAGGCTCTTGGCGTGCCCGAGGATCGCGTCGTGCGGCAGCGCGATCCTGCCGAGCGCGAGCAGCACCGAGGCGCCGACCGCGAGCAGCACGCCGTCGAGCACGTCGAAGATCATCACCGAGAGCATGCCGAGCGCCGCGATCGCGAGCTCGAGCTTGCTGAGCTCGTAGAGCCTGCGGAAGCCCGCGACGTCGACGATGGCGATGCCCGCCGAGAGGATCACCGCCGCGAGCGCGGCTTGCGGCACGAGCGCGATGAACGAGCCCAGCCCGAGCAGGCTGGCGACGACGAAGGCCGCCGCGAGCAGGCTCACGAGCTGCGTCTTGCTGCCGAGCGCGGCGGGCACGGCCGTGCGGCTCGCGCTCGACGACACCGGGAAGGCGCCCGACGCGGCCGCCGAGAGGTTGATCGCGCCGAGCGCGGCGAGCTCTTGGTTCGCGTCGATCCGGTAGCCCATGCGCGCGCCGACCGAGCGCGCGGTGAGCACGTTGTCGGTGTAGCCGACGAGCGCGATCCCGAGCGCCGTGGGCAGGAGCGCGCGCAGATCGGCGAAGCCGAGCGAGGGCAGACCGAGCGAGGGCAAGGTCGCTGCGACGTCGCCGATCGGGCGCAAGCCACGCGAGGGCAGGTCGAAGGCGACGCTGAGCAGCGTGGCGAGCGTGACGCCGATGAGCGCGCCCGGCAGCTTGGGCGCGTAGCGGCGCAGGAGCAGCAGCGCGGCGAGCGTGCCTGCGCTGACCGCGAGCGTGACGGGCCGGAGCTCCGAGAGGCCCGTGAAGAGCTGCGCCACGCGCGGGAAGAAGCTGTCGGCGTCGATGGGCACGCCGGTCGCCTTGGCGAGCTGGCTCGAGATGAGCGTCAACCCGACGCCGCTGATGTAGCCCACGAGCACCGGCTTGGAGAGCAGCTCCGCGAGGAAGCCGAGGCGCGCAGCCGCGCCCGCGAGGCAGAGCAGGCCGACGAGCGCGGCGAGCGTCGCCATGAGCGCCGCGTAGCGCGCTGGATCACCCGCCGCGAGCGCGCCCACGCCCGTGGCCGCGAGGATCGCCGTGCCGGGCTCGGGCCCGACGCCGAGGTGCCGCGAGCTGCCGACGAGCGCGTACACCACGAGCGCGAGGAGCGCCGCGTGGAAGCCCGTCGCGGGCGGCATGCCCGCGAGCTCCGCGTAGGCCATCGCCTGCGGCAGGAGCATCGCGCCCACCGTGAGGCCCGCGATCAGATCCGGCCGCAGGTAGGCGCGCTCGTAGCGCAAGAGCAGCGCGAGCCCGGGCAGCCGACGCGAGAGCGCGCTCACGGCGATCGACGAGGGAAGAGCCCCCGCCCGACGAGCAGCAGGAAGAGGCCCGCGACGACGGCGAAGAGCAGCTGCGGCCCGTAGAGATCGCCGAAGCGGTTCGCGAGCGCCGTGCCCGAGAGATCGCTCGGGTCGTAGAGCACCTCGAGCTCCTCACCGACCTCGCAGCAGAAGGGGCTGTTCGAGGAGGCCTCGAGCGGAGCGCGCACGGTCTCGCCGGAGCGCAGCCTGAGCTCCGCCACGGGCACGCGCTGCGTGCTCGACTGCGAGCCCGTGCCGCGGCGCTCCTCCACCTCGACGATCACCCCGCTCGCGCGCTCGTAGAGGTCGACCTTCGAGTAACGGTAGCCCGCGTGCGCGAGCGAGCCGACGAGCGCCACCGCGAGGGCCAGCGCGACCCAGACCAGGGTCCTTCGATCTGCCGCCTGCGCGTCGCTCATCGCGGCCCGCATCCTACACGACGAAGCCCGCACCTCCGTCGAGGCGCGGGCCCGTGAATCCGTGGCGGGGTCGGCCCCGCGTCGCCGAGAGCTCGGCGAGCTCAGCGGCAGACGTCGGCGTAGTCGGAGCAGCAGTCCCCGTACTCGCTGCAGCTCGCGTCGCACCAGCAGCCGCCGGCGGCCTGCTGACCGCAGGCGCTCTCGCAGCTCACCGTGGTGGGGATGTCCTCGGTGGGGGTGGGCTCGGGAGCCGCGCCGCCGAGCTTCTTCACGGCGCTCACGTGCACGCCGTGACCTTCGTACTGCATGCCGAGCAGACCACCCTGGTGTTTGCCCTGGGCGATGACGTGGAAGAGGCTCGGCGGCGTGAAGAGGCCCTCGCCGACGTCGCCACGCGGGCCGGTCATCATGCGGGCCTGGGCGAGCAGGGGATCGATCGCGGCGCGGAACTCTCCGTAGTTCGCGTAGGGCACGCCGACGACCTCGACGATCTTCGTGTAGAGCGCGTCGACCGCTTGACGCGCCGGATCTCCCTCGGGCAGCTTGTCGAGGCCCATGACCTCGAAGAGGCCGGGGCGCATCTGCTCGAGCACCTTGCCCTGCAGCGGCGCGAGCTCTTCGCCGAGGATCTCGCGCGGCATGTGCGTACGCATGAACTGCTCGACGATGTCGGACATCGTCATCGGCTGGAAGGCGAGCTTCTTCGCGTCGGCCGCGGAGAGCTCGGCGATCGGGGCGAGCGAGTCGCCGGCCACGGTGAGATCGCGGATGAGTCCCACGCGGTCGTTGCGGTTGAGCGTCGTGAAGGGCGACTCCTTGCCGGCGTTGTGGTCGGCCACGTAGCCCTTGAACTTCGACCAGGCCTCCTCGCCGACGAGCGGGATCATCGTGCGATCGTTGAGCGGCACGTGCATGCCGGCGCTGAACGCCAGGTGCGCGAGCTCCGCGCAGTAGACCTGGTTCTTCGGGTCGGCGAAGTAGGCCTTGCCGGCCGGGTCGCCCACGATCGCGAGCACCATGTTCTTCGCGTGCTCCTCGACGCGGCCCACGTCGCGTGCGCCGAGCGGGTCGCCGCCGTTGTAGTCACCGGGGAAGTTCGTGACGGCGTTGAAGCCCACGAGCATCGTGCGGATGTTGTCTTCGTACTCGCCGACCTGCGCGTCCGAGAGGTACGCGGGGTAGGTCGGGCGGAGGAAGATCATCGCGTAGACCTCGTCGCCGAAGTAGCCCTCTTCGTAGTCCTGCGGGTTGTTGATGGTCATCGCACCCGGCTTGCCGTCGCGCTCCACGCCGACGACGATCTCGATGTGCGTGTCCTGGAGCTTGAAGTGCTCCTTCATCGCGCCCGGGTCGGCGCCGTTCAGATCGAGCACGGGGAACTCGGAGCGGTGGTGCTTCACCGCGATGCCGAGCTGACCCTTCTTGAAGACCTTGCCGATCTCCTGGTCGCCGCGCTCGAAGACCTGGCCGTCGGCGGTCTTCTCGCCGTCGGTGTTCGAGTAGGGGATCACGTTGACCTCCTCGCCGAAGAGGTGCGTCGGCGCGGGCAGCGAGAGCTCGCCGGCCTTCACGATCACCGAGTACGCGGCGTTCAGATCCGCGAAGCTCGTGCCGTAGATCGCGTTGTAGGCCGCCATGTCCGCCGTGTAGGCGGACTTCTGCGTCACGTCCTGCTCACTCGAGCTGGGGCCTTCGGTGTCGCAGCCCACCGCGAGCGGCGCGGCGAGGGCGAGCGAGAGGGCGAAGGCGAAGCGGGTGAGCAGCTTGATCTTCATGACGTGATCTCCGAGGCGGCCTGGGCCGGAAGGGTCGAGGTCGGCGTCGATCCCCCGTGGACGACGCTTGCCTGCTCCCTAAGCACACGCAGTGCCAGAATGTAGGACAAGGTGACCCATCAGTGATTCCGATGGTTTGGGCTCCGGGCACGGTGGGTGGACGAGCTCAGGTGCGGGGGCTGGACCCCCAGATCGGGTGGACAAAGGCTGATCCAGCTGGGCTGCCATGGCGTGAACGGGGCTCGCTTCCAGCGCTCGGGCGACCGGACCCGCGACCGGAGACACGGCCCACCCGCGCCCGAGCTGCGCTACGAAGGTCCGCCATGTCGACGAAGCCTGGCGTCGCCATCGCGGCCGGCTGCGTGCTGCTCTCTGGCCTGCTCGGCGCGCCGTCGGTCGCGGTCGCGCAGGTGTCCGTCGAGCGCTTGCAGCGCAAACCGCTCGAGCCCGGCCTCGGCGGCACGGTCGAGGCGACGCTCTCGCTGACCGCCGGCAACGCGGAGCTCTTCGACGTCGGCTCGACCGGCTCGATCGTCTACCAGACCCTGCAGGACGAGCACGGCGAGCAGAGCTCGGGGGACTTCGACGATGCGTCGACGCCGCTGCCCTTTCTCCGGGAGCGCGTGCTCGCGATCGGCAACCTCCGCTACGCGGAGGCCTCCGGGGATCGCAGCGTGTGGAACGGCTTCGGGCATCTGCGCGCGGTGTCGATGTGGCACGCACGCATCGGCAGCGAGACCTACGCGCAGCTGCAGTTCAACGAGTTCCAGCGCCTGCAGACGCGCCTGCTCATCGGGCTCGGCGCGCGCTTCGACCTCGTACACCTGCGCGAGGCGCTCGTCTGGGCGGGCAGCGGCCTCATGTGGGAGTACGAGCGCCTCGACGTGATCGATCCCGAGGTGGAGCGGCGCTTCCGCGACGACGTGCGGTGGAGCAGCTACGCCGCGGCCAGGTTCCAGCTCGGCGACAGCCGCTTCCTCCTGCAGCCGATCGTCTACGTGCAGCCGCGCATCGACCACTTCGGCGATCTGCGCCTCTTGTTCGAGCTCGCCGGCGACGCGCGCGTGCTCGGCGACCTCTCCGCGGGCCTGCGTCTGAGCGTGCTGCACGACACGATGCCGCCCGAGGGTGTGCTCGGCACGGATCTGCGGCTCGTGCACACGCTGCGGCTCGAGCTCTGAGGGCGGCCGAGGCGCGCGTCCGTCTCAGCTCGCGTCGGGCTCGAAGACGAGCAGGATGTACTCGAGCAGCCCGAGCCTGCTCAAGAGCTCCATGCCCGAGAGGCCGATCGTGGTGACGATCGGCTCCACGCCGGTCTCGAGCCCCACGCGGCGCAGCGCCTTGTAGGTCGGCACCGTGTGGCGCGTGATGTCCTCCACGTGCACCGGGCGGAGGCCCGCGTCGTCGGCGAGGCGCAGGTACTTGGCGGTGTCGACCTCGAGATCGGTCGGCCCGACGACACGCTCGAGGTACGCAGCGAACACCGTCTCGCGCAGGAAGAGCATCTTCGATCCCACGCGCGAGGGCACGATGTCGCAGAGCGCGAGCCTGCCGCCGGGGCGGAGCACGCGGCGCGCCTCCGCGAGGAAACGCGCGCGGCTCGGGAAGTGGAAGGCGCACTCCACCGCGAGCACCACGTCGAAGGTGTCGTCGTCGAAGGGCATGTCGCAGGCGTCGCCTTCGACCCAGGCGACGCGGTTGTCGGGCCTGGGCTTCACGATGCGCTTGGCGCGCTCGAGCTGGCGCGGGTCGATGTTGAGGCCGACCAGCTCCATGCCCGCGTGGCGCTCGTCGAGCGTGGCGACGAGCCCACCGAAGCCGCAGCCCACGTCGAGCACGCGGTGGCCGTTCCGCACGCGGCCCGCCTCGATCATGCGGTCGGTGAGCTGCTGCGCCGCGCGCGCGAAGTCGTGCGGGGTGCCGTCGGCGCGGCGCGGGTCGGGCCAGTAGCCCCAGTGCACGTACTTGTCGAAGATCGTGCGCAGCGAGTCGGGACCGCGCTCGAGCTCGGCGAGGATGACGTCGAAGTAGGGCAGCGGGATGGGCGGGCCGGGCATCGCGGGCGCATGCTACATCGAAGCGGCGCCCAGGGCTCGACGGACCCGCCGCGGGCTACTTGCAGTAGCATGGAGGCTCGCGGCACCGACGCCGCGCGACGAGGAGCACCCATGCGCACCACTCGAAGACTGCTCGCGACGTTCGGCACGATGGCGATCATCGCCCTCGCCTCGGCGCCCGGATGCGGCGCCGACGACGAGCCCCAGCGGCTCGAATGCGTGGGAGAGCAGTGCAACCTGAGCTGCGAGAACGCCGAGGTCTTCTGCGGCGCGACGTGCACGCAAGGCGCCGACTGCGACCTCGACTGCAACGGCGCCGACTGCGCCCTCGACTGCGGCTCCAAGTCGAACTGTTCGGCCGACTGCACCTTGGCCGGAGGTTGCGACGCGAGCTGTCAGGGACAGTCGAGCTGCAACGTCGACTGTACGGGCACGGGCGACTGCAACCTGGACTGTGCAGGCGGCTCCGACTGCAACGTCGAGTGCAAGGAGAACTGCGGCGGCGGCTGCACCGGCAACAGCAACTGCGGAATGAACTGCGAGCAGGGCTGCGATATCGGTTGCACCGGCAACGGTACCTGCGCGCTCACATGCAAGACGAACTGCTTCGTGTGCTGCAGCGGCTCGGGCACCTGCTCCCTCGAGTGCAGCGAGGCCGAGCTCATCGAGTGCCCCGGCGCGAACGGCAGCGAGAAGATCCTGGTCTGCGGGCGCGAGTGCCCCGATCCGAGCGCCTGCACCTACGGCGCGCCGAGCTCGAGCGACCCGCCCGGCGACGAGCCCTTGCCCGGCTGAGTCAGCGCCTCGTCTTGATGCCACGCGCGGCGCGGATGGCCTCGGGCAAGGAAGACGAGGTCTTCTCCGCCGCCGCGTGCAGCACCTCGCGCTCGAGCGAGACGCGCGCGTCGGGGCGGTCCTCGCCGCGCACGCTGCCGCTCACCGACGCGAGCAGCGCGCCGCTCGGCTCGCGGACCGTGATGCGCAGCGTGCAGCGCGCGTGCGCGCGGTCGCGCGTCGCGCTCGACTCGGCCTCCGAGAGCACGGCGAGCACCTCGAAGGGCGCCGTGATGCCCTCCTTGCGCCAGTCGATGCCGTCGAGCGCTCGCTCGAGCTCGCCCTTCACGACCTGCGCCGGATCACGCAGCGCGAGCTTGCTCGCCGGAGCGCGACTCTCGACCGAAGCGAAGCGCGTGCGTTTGTCCGGGCCCTCCACCTGCGCCGACGAAGAGACGACCAAGGCAGCGAGGAGAGCGAGCCCAGAACTCAGCATGCATCGGTGGCATCACGATCCGCGAGCCTGGGGCAACTTCGCGGAGGCTCGACCGGGCCTCTCCGGTCGGCTCGAGCGCGCCGGAATCCTGCTTCATCGGCGATTTCTGGGCTAGCGGACGCCCCGCCCGCAACCTAGGGTTCACGACCCCCGGGAGGCCGGCCGAGCCGTCCCTCCCCCATCCGAGACGAGGCCACGGTGAGTCGAGACGAAGAGCGAGACGAAGAGCGCGAGCAGAGCAGCGACGCCGACGGTGAAGACCAAGGCGACGAGCGCGCGAGCGACGAGACCGAGGCCGAAGAGGCAGCGCCCGCCAGCGAGCCGGAGAAGAAGCCCGCCAAGAAGGCGGAGCCCAAGGCGGAGGCGAAAGCCAAGTCGGGCGGCGAGAAGTCCTCGAGCGCGGCGAAGTCCAAGGCCGTGAGCGCGAGCGACACCCCGGCGCGCAAGCCGAGCGAAGCGCAGTCCTCCGGCTCGGGCGCCACGCCCGTCTACGTGCTCGGCGCGCTGCTCGTCGGCGGCGCCGCGGGCTGGTTCGGTCGCGGCGGAGGCGAAGCGAGCGCGACGCCGACGACCGACGCACCCGCCGTGGTCGGCTCCGCCGCCGCGCCGGGCGACGCGACGACTTGCTCGAAGTGGGCCGACGAGGTCTGCACCGGCGCGGGAGCGCAGTCCGAGGGCTGCGCCCAGGCGAAGGGCGCCGCCGAGCTGCTCACCGAGAAGGCCTGCAGCGAGGCCTTGAACCACCTCCCCATGACGATGGAGAAGCTCAAGAGCGCGCGCGCCTCCTGCGACGAGCTCGTGGGGAAGATCTGCACCGAGCTCGGCAAGGAGACGGAGACCTGCAAGATGGTCACCGAGACGACGAAGCGTTTCCCGCCGAAGCAGTGCAAGGAGATGCTGCAGAACTTCGGCGAGGTGATGACCGAGCTGCGCCAGCTCGAGAAGCAGAACGGGCCGATCGAGCCCGCGATCGTCGCCGCGCAGCGCGCGGGCGACGCACCCGGCTTCGGCCCCGTCGACGCGAAGCTCGCCATCGTCGAGTACTCCGACTTCGAGTGCCCCTTCTGCACGCGCGCCGCCGCGACGGTGTCGAAGCTCAAGGAGAAGTACGGCGACAAGGTGCGCTTCGTGTTCCGGCAGTACCCGCTGCCGATGCACCGCAACGCCGAGGTCGCGGCGCAGGCCTCGCTCGAGGCACACGCCCAGGGCAAGTTCTGGCAGCTCCACGACCTGATGTTCGAGAACCAGCGCACGCTCGACCGCGCGAAGATCCTCGAGCTGGCGAAGCAGGCCGGCATGGACGTGAAGAAGCTCGAGAAGGCCCTCGACGACGGCACGCACGCGGTCGCCGTGCAGAACGACATGAAGCTCGGCGATCAGATCGGCGTGAGCGGCACGCCCACGATGATCGTGGGCGACAAGCGCGTGCAGAACCCCACCGACTTCGACTCCATCGCGTCGATGGTCGACGCCGAGCTCGCGCGGCTGGGTAACTGAGCCGCTGCTACTTCTGGGCCCACGCAGCAGGCGTGGGCCGGGTTTCTGGGGCCACGCCACCGAGTTTCTTGGCCGCGTGGGCCCGGCTTCCGAGCGCGAACGAGCGCACCGCAGTACCGACACGGAGTATCCGATGACCAGCACCAAAGAGCAGATCGAGGTTTCGTACGACGTTTCGAACGAGTTCTTCCGCCTCTGGCTCGACGAGCGCATGCACTACACGAGTGCCGTCTACGAGAACTGGAACGACTCGCTCGAGAAGGCGCAGGAGAACAAGAGCCGGATCCTCTACGACTACGCCGAGTGCTCGGCCGACAAGACGATCCTCGACATCGGCTGCGGCTGGGGCGCGAACATCGAGTACATCGTGCGGCGCGGCGCGAAGGAAGCGCACGGCATCACGCTGAGCACCGAGCAGGCGCGCGAGATCGAGGCGCGCCAGATGAAGGGCGTGAAGGTCTGGGTGGAGGACTACGCCAAGTTCGACCCGCCCCAGAAGTACGACTGCCTCGTGTCGATCGAGATGATCGATCACCTCTGCTCACCGGCGCAGGCGCGCGAGGGCAAGGCCGTCGAGATCTACCGCACCTACTTCGACAAGCTCGCGCAGTGGGTCGACAAGGGCTCCTGCTTCGCGTTCCAGGCGATCCTCCGCCACAAGGTGCCGCGCAACCAGAAGGACCTCGAAGACCTCCGCTTCACGGCCGACGTCATCTTCCCGGGCGGGCTCAACCCGCGCCTCGAGGAGCTCGTGAAGGCGGCCGGCAACAGCTGGGAGATCTGCGAGCTCGTCACGCAGCGCGAGCACTACGGCAAGACGACCGGGGAGTGGCTGCGCCGCATGAAGGCCCAGGAGAAGACGATCCGCGCCAAGTGGGGCGACCAGGTCTTCGACGACTACGACCGCTACCTCTCGACCTGCGTGCGCGCCTTCGCCAACCACTGGTCGAGCGACGTGCGCATGAAGCTACGCAAGATCTGAGCGCCTCGACACCGGCTCGCCGAGCGTGCCTCCCGCACCCTCGGCGAGCTCGCTGAAGTACTCCTCGTAGCGCGCCTCGGCCTCGTCGCCGAAGAGGATGCGGCAGGCCTCGCGCAGCCCGGGGGCCTCGCGCAGCTCGTCGCGCCGCACGACGAGCGCGATCTTCGAGCGCCGCCGGAGGAAGTCGTCGAGCTTGACGACCATCTCGCGGCGCGCGGCGTGCTCGATCTCGCAGCGGATGTACTCCGCGCCCTCGATGAGCAGCTCGGCCTCGCGTGGATCGGCGCGGATCGCCTCGAGCATCGCGAAGGCGCCCGAGCCGTAGCGGCGCCACAGGCGCTTGGAGAGCGGCTCGGGGCTCGACTTCGAGGTGAGCGCGTCGAGCTCCATGAGCTCGGCCTGGTGCATGAAGCGCTCCCGCGTCTCGGCCGGCGGCTCGCCGTACCAGCGCGCCTCGGGGTAGCGCAGCGCGACGCCGAGCTTCGTCACCGCCTCCGCGAGCTCCTCGCCGACGTTGAGGCAGTCGGTGAGCTTGCCACCGAAGATGCTCACCTGCTTGCGCGCTTCGTCGACCTCTACGGCGTGGCGACGCGAGAGCTGCATCCAGTTCGTCTCGGCGCCCTCCGAGCCCTGGGCGTCGACGACGAGCGGGCGCACGCCGCAGCGCTCGGCGATGATGTCGGCCTCGGTGAGCGGCCGCTCGAGGCGCAGGCGTTTGTTGATGTTGTCGAGCACGAAGCGACGGTCGTCGTCGGTCACCTGCGTGTGCGGGCCCTCGACGCGCGTATCGGTGGTGCCGATGCAGGTGCAGGGCCCCATGGGGATGACGAAGAAGAGCCTGCCGTCGTCGGCGAAGAAGGTGAGCACGCGCTGGTTGGGCGTGAGGCGGTCGACGAGCAGGTGGATGCCCTTCGAGAAGACGTGGCGGTGACGCGTCTTCGTTCCGGAGCGCTCGTTCATCGCGTCGACGAAGGGCCCACCTGCGTTGACGAGCACACGCGAGCGGATCTCCAGGGCCTCGCCCGTCGTCAGATCGCGGGCGCGCGTGAGCCAGGCCCCACCCTCGAAGCGCGAGCCCAGCGACTCGACGTAGTTCGCCGCGGCGCAGCCGTGATCGAGCGCGCCACGCACGAAGCCGAAGACGAAGCGCGCGTCGTTGTCGTGCAGGTAGGCGTCGGAGTACTCGAAGCCTCCGTCGCAGCCCTCGAGCTCGATGATCGGCTCCTCTCTCGCGATCGTCGCGAGCGAGAGCCTGCGCGGGCGCCTCGTGAAGAAGCTGCCGATGAGCCAATAGAACCAGGTGCCGAGCACGAGCTTCCACAGGCCGTGGCGGAAGCCGCGCGCGTGCATCGCGTAGAAGCGGATCTCCTGCACCGTCGAGGGGTAGGAGCGGATGAGGTGGTTGCGGGAGACGCAGAGCTCGCGCACGAGGCCGAACTCGTAGCTCTCCATGTACTTGATGCCGCCCCAGGCGAGGTTCGAGGAGTGCTGGCTCGTGAAGCCGGCGAAGTCGCCCTTGTCGATGAGCGCCACCTTGGCCCCTCGCGCCGCGAGGCAGGCCGCGGTGACCGCGCCGTTGATGCCGCCGCCCACGACGAGCACGTCGAAGTGCTGCTCGCCGAGTCGACGCACGTTGTTCACACGCAGACCCATCGGAGCCGGGTCTAGCCCACGCGACGCCCGCGTGCGAGCGCTTCGGCGAGCGCTCGGGCGAGGCCTGGAACTGCGCTACGGTTCGGCCATGAGCAGCGAGCGCCTCGCCGTGAGCCACGTGGATCTCGAGGAGCTCGACCTGCCCGCGCTCGATCGCTACCTGGCGGAGCGCGCGCCCGCGCTCGTCGCCGCGGGTGGCCGCGACGAAGCCGGGATTCGCCTCGGCCTGCTGGCGAAGACGGCCCCGCGCGTGGTGCCCTCGCTCGTGGGCCTCTACGTGTTCGGCAAGCTGCCGCAGTACGCCTTCCCGGAGTGGGGCGTCTCCTGCGTCGGCGTCGAGGGCCGCTCGCTGGGTGATCCGATCGCGCGGCGCGCCGACCTCGAGGGCGCGCTGCCCGCGCTCGCCGAGGCCGCGCTCGACTTCGTGTGTGGCGACAGCGAAGGCGGCGACAGCGGCCCCTACCCCCGCGAGGTCGTGCGCGAGGCGATCGTGAACGCGCTCGTGCACCGCGATCTGCGCAAGCCGAGCCGCGTGGCCGTGCGCGTCTATACCGACCGGCTCGAGGTCTGGAGCCCGGGCGGGCCGCCCGAGGGTCAGACGGATCTCGAGGAGCTCGCGCGCGAAGGCGGCGTGTCGGTACCACGCAACCCGCTGCTCGCGTCGATCGCGCGACAGCTCGGGCTCGGTGAGCAGCTCGGGCGAGGGCTGGTGCTCGTCGCGCAGCGTGGCGCGCCGAGCCTCGAGGAGCGCGTGGAGATCAGGAGCTCGCCGCGCGAGGTGCTCCTGAGCATCCCTCCGCGCTGGAGGCGCCCTGCGACCGCCGCCGAGCTGAGCTGAGCGGCTCCGCGACGGCCGAAGCGTGGCCGAGCCGGATCGAGCGCCGCCAGGTAGAACCGGCTCGGCCTCCGCGTAGAATCCGCCCATGTCGGCGCAGCTCTGGTTCGCTCGGTGCTCCATGCTCTCCGTGGCCTCGGCGTCCCTGGTGTGGGGCCTCGGCTGCGGCGACGACGCGAGCGACGGTTCCGGAGGCGGGGGCGCGGGCTCCCCGGGCGCCACGATCCAGCTCGACTTCGCGTCGCCGGCCTGTCTCGAGGAGCTCTGCTGGGTGACGCCGCTTCCGCAGGGCAACCGCCTGCGCGCGGTCGATACGGCCTCCGACGGGACCACCTACGCGGTCGGCGACCACGGCGCCGTGCTGCGCTGGGATGGCGCTCGGTTCCTCGCAGCCGGGCTGCCCCGCAGCGTGGAGGCCTTGTGGACGAGCCGCCCGCAGCTGCTCGCGGTCCACGCGCGCACGCCGGACGACGTGTGGATCGCTGGGGCGAGCGGGGTCGTGCTGCATCTGGGCCCGAAGGGCCTCGTCGACGCGAGTCCGGGGATCGCGGCGGGCGCGAGGTACGTGGCCGTGCACGCCCTCGCGGCCGACGACGTGTGGCTCGTCTCCGCGACAGGCATGGTGCTGCGCTTCGACGGCTCGGCGTGGTCGACGAGCCTCTCGCTCCCGAGCTCGGGCCGCCTCGTCGGGCTCTGGGCGCGGTCGGACAGCGAGGTCTGGGTCTTCGGAGAGAAGGCCCCCGGCGTCTCCGTGGCGCACCTCTGGGACGGTTCGGCGTGGACCGAGATCGCCGTGACGCCGGAGAGCGGCCCCACGATCCTGCCCGCCGGTAGCCCGGTGGCCATCACGGGCTCACGCGGTGGTGAGCCGCGGTTCGCCTTCGAGCACCAGCTCGTCGCGAGGAGCGCCGACGGGAGCTCGCGCACGCTCTACGCGGACCCGACCGGGACCTCGTTCCCCCGCCCCCCGATCGTTGCAGCCACGACGGGCACGGAGGGCGACACCTGGCTCGCCTTCGACGGCGACGCGACCTTGCGCGTCGACGACGCGGGCTCGACCACGAGCGCCTCGGCCGTGGTCGCGACGGGCTTCGGCGCCGGCCCCGATGGTCGCGTGCTCCTGCTCCGGCGCGGCGGAGGGATCTCGGACCCGACGGCCACGGCAGCGCCTCGACGCGCGATCGATCCGCTCGCCTCGAACGGCTCCTGCGCCGCCGCGGGAAGCGACGCCATCTGCCTCGCGAGCTCACCCGCGGGCGGCGCCGAGCTTCGTCGGTTCCCCGGCGAAGGCGGCGCCAGCTCCATGATCCTGGCCTCGCCTGAGCTGCCCGAGGCGGGGGCCATCGACGCAAACGCGGCCGGACTCACGGCGGTTCAGACCAACTACAGTGAGCTCCGCATCGTGGAACCGAACGGCGCGATGCGGAGCGTGAGCGTGTCGGGCAGCGACATCGACAGCTTCGCGATGACCGACGACGGGAGCGTGTATGTCGTCACGCTCGACTGCCGCTTCGGGCGCGTGCTGCCCGGGCAGAGCTCGATCACGCCAATCACGCGAAGCGGAGGCGCGCCCGACGACGAGTTCCTCTGTGAAGTGAAGAAGGCGGGGCCGAACGAGGTCTACCTCACCGCCTTGGGAGGGGTCCTGACGCCCGAGCGCCGAAGCGTGATCGTACGGCGCTCCGATGGCTCCTTGCTCCACGACGCACTCGTCACCGAAGAGCTTCACAACTACCCGATCGTCGCGGTCACCGCCTCGGGTGTGCCGTACTACGCGGGCGGGCTGAAGAACACGATAGGTGGCGCGGCCTTCCGACTGGAGAACGGCGCCTGGGTGAAGCTGCCCCTCCCATCCGACGCAGCAGAGCGCATCTCGGGCTTTGCCGAGGGGGTCTTCCTCGAGGGCTACGGAGAGCGTGTGTTCCTGAGCGACACTTTGCTCGATGGCACGGTGAGCGGCTCGTTCGTCCACGTGCTCAGTGAGAGCGGTGTTCGTACGCTCCAGCTCCCCGTGGACCGGCCGACGTCGGTCGTTCCCAGCGCGGATGGCTTCTTCGGTGTGCAGCTCGATGCAGAGCCGAACAGTGGAGGCTTCTCGTCGACGATCTGGGCCGCGCTCTTCCGAGTCGCCGTTCCCTGACCCACGCCCTCAGGGCTTGGGCACGCGGAAGGTGCTGATCATCAAGGATCCGCTCACGACGTAGATGAGCACCAGCGGGTGCAGCACGAAGGGGCCGAGGCTGAGGCTCCCCCACCAGAGCTCGTCGCCGACGCGGCCCTGCGAGAAGGCGACGCCGAGCAGCGCGACGAGGCCGAGGCTCGTGGGGATCGGCGTGCCCTCGTAGTGGCTGACCTTGCCGCTCTCGTCGGAGAGCTGATCCATCGTCGCGTTGTAGCGGGCGAGCCTCGAGATGCCGCAGGCGACGAAGTAGGCGAGGCAGGCTGCGTCCCAGCCGCCGCGCATGCCGAGCGCGAAGGCGAGCACCGCGGGCGCCACACCGAAGGAGACGACGTCGGCCAGCGAGTCGAGGTCGCCGCCGAGCGGCGAGGACTTGCGTCGCCAGCGCGCGACGCTGCCGTCGAGCGCGTCGCAGACGAGCGCGATCGGCAGGAGCACGAAGGCCCAGAGGATCGCGCCGCGCTCGCCCGAGGCGAGGTAGGCCATGCAGAACAGGATCGAGCCCATGCCGCAGAAGGCGTTCGCGAGCGTGATGAAGTCCGCCAACGCGAAGCTGCGGATCATGGAGAAGCGCTTCGGCTTCGGCTTGGGTGCCGGGGCGGGGTCGCCAGCTCGCTCGACGAGCGGTTCGGTGGGGGTCGGCATGGGGACGACGCTTCTGACGCGGTGCGCCTAGACTGCCCCCCCTCGAGGCCCGGCGTCCACCCCC
This sequence comes from uncultured Polyangiaceae bacterium, assembly GCA_938004785.1. Lineage (GTDB taxonomy): Bacteria > Myxococcota_A > Polyangia > Polyangiales > Polyangiaceae > CALKVW01. Next base: position 14,628 of record CALKVW010000208.1, on the reverse strand, counting down.
CTCGGTGCAACGAGCCCTCGAAGGCGTTCCGCCACCATCCCGCCGACGGTGCGCCGGCGCACCGTGCGGAGCCCGGCGCCCATGCCTAGAGTGGCCTCATGGCAAGCCCCGTCCTCGACGTGCTCCCGCTCGGTTTCCCCTGGGTCACCGCCGACCCCTTCCTCTTCTGCGTCCACCACGACGACGCCTACCCGCGAGGCAACGAAGAGATGGGCCCCGAGGCCTCGCTGCGAGGGCGCAACCTCGGCAACGACTTCACGATCAAGGACGGGTTTCGCATGTACCACGGCCACGTGGTGCCCGGCTTCCCGCAGCATCCGCACCGCGGCTTCGAGACGGTGACGATCGCGCGCCGAGGCTACATCGATCACTCCGACTCGCTCGGCGCAGCCGCCCGCTTCGGCAAGGGCGACGTGCAGTGGCTCACCGCCGGTGGCGGCATCGTGCACTCCGAGATGTTCCCTCTGCTCTCGCGCGAGGAGCCCAACCCGGTCGAGCTCTTCCAGATCTGGGTCAACCTGCCTGCGGCCGACAAGATGGCCGAGCCGCACTTCTCGATGCTGTGGGGCGAGACGCTCCCCAGGACCGTGCACACCGGCGAGAGCGGCGCGCGCGCCGAGCTCGTGGTCGTGGCCGGATCGATCGAGGGCCACACGCCTCCCGCGCCCCCGCCTCGCTCGTGGGCCTCCCGAGAGAGCAGCGAGGTCGCGATCTGGACGATCCGGCTCGAGCCAGGCGCGAGCATCACCCTGCCCGCCGCGAAGCACGCCGAGACGGTGCGCACGCTCTACTTTTTCCGCGGCTCGAAGCTGCGGATCGCCGAGCACACGCAGACGAAGCACGCGGCCATGATGGTCGACAGCCAGGTCGCCCTCGAGCTCGAGGCTCCGGCCGACGGCTCCGGCGACGTCGAGATCCTCGTGCTGCAGGGCAAGCCGATCGGCGAGCCCGTCGCGCAGCACGGGCCCTTCGTGATGAACGACCGAGCAGGCCTCGTGAAGACCTTCGAGGACTACCAGCGCACGCGCTTCGGCGGCTGGCCCTGGCCGAAGGACGATCCGGTGCACGGCCGCGAAGAGGGTCGCTTCGCGCGCCACGCCGACGGGCGCATCGAGCGGCGCTGAGGCGCGCGGTGCGGCCTCGACGAGACCCTGCCACGCGAGCAGGCGCATCCACCTCGGTGCTAGCCTCTCGCGATGCGCAGGGTCGTCGAAAGCTTCGTCATCGCCTCCCTCTCGCTCGCGTGCAGCGCCGGCGCCGACGACGCCGGCTCCACCGAGGTCGGCTCGAGCAGCTCCTCGACGAGCAGCGGCGTCGCGGGAGGCACGGGTGAGGGCGGCGAGGCCGGCGTGGGCGGCGGCTTCGGCTTCGGCGGCTCCACGGGCGAAGGCGGCGGCGTGGCGACGGTCGACGAGGTCTACGGCCACAGCCCGAGCGTGCTCTACAGGCTCGACCCGCAGACCAAGCAGGTCACGGTGATCGGCAGCTTCAGTGGTTGCGACAGCGACGTCATCGACATCGCGCTCGACGCCGACAGCGACATGTACGCGACGACCTTCGGCGGCCTCCACCGGGTCGACCGCACCACGGCCGTGTGCACGCCCATCGCCGGCGGCAGCTACCCCAACTCGCTCTCCTTCGTGCCCGCAGGCACGCTCGATCCGAACGTCGAGGCGCTCGTCGGCTACCAGGGCTCCACCTACGTGCGCATCGACCCGAACAGCGGCACGATCACGAGCGTAGGCTCGATCGGCGGCGGCTACGTCTCGAGCGGCGACATCGTCTCGGTGAAGGGCGGTGGCACCTACCTCACCGTCGCCGGGCAGGGCTGCGGCGACTGCCTCGTCGAGGTGAACCCGAGCAACGGCGCGCTCGTGAAGAACTGGGGTCCGGTGGGGCACGCGCAGGTCTTCGGCCTCGCCTTCTGGGGCGGCCGCGCCTACGGCTTCTCGAACGCTGGCGCGCTCTTCGAGGTGAGCTTCGGGAGCAACGACGTGACGAGCGTGCCCATCGCGGTGCCCAACGCGCCCGCCGGCCTGCAGTTCTGGGGCGCGGGCTCGTCCACCTCGGTGCCGCTCGTCGTGCCGCAGTGAGCCTCGAGCTCGCCGCGCGCGCCCGCTGATCGCCGACGCTCCCGCGGAGCCGAGCTCCACGCGCGACCGGAACAATCCACCCGCCTCGCTCGCTCTCCGACGCCGATGCCCCAACTCGACAGCCTGCTCCGCATCGTGGCCGCCCAAGGCGCCGACGAGCTCCGCCTCGGCACCGACAAGGCGCCGAGCATGTTCGCGGCAGGCCTCGCCAAGAAGCTCACGATCCCACCGACGTCGACCGTCACGCTGCTCGAGCTCTTCGGCGAGCTGCTCGAACGGCCCAGGCTCGAGGAGCTCGAGCGCGTGGGCAAGCTCGAGCTCGAGCACACTCCGGAGAAGCTCGGCACCTGGACGATCCGCGTGACACGCAGGCCCGGCGGAGAACGAGCCTTCGACGCCCTCGTGAAGAAGGGCGCCCCCTCCAGCAAGGTGGTCGCACCGGCACAACCCGAGGTCGCGCCCGTGCGAGCGAGCGCGCAGCCCGCGACCGCGCAGCCCGCGATCGCGCAGCCCGCGACCGCGCAGCCCGCGCCGACACGCGCGCTCGAGCTCGGCGAAGCCGTGAGCCTCGCGGAGCTCGACAGGCTCGCCGCGCCCGCACGACCGACCGAGGTGCTGCGCCAGCTCATCGAGCGCGCCGCGGCGCTCGGCGCCAGCGATCTGCACCTCGCGGAGGGCGAGCCCGCCACGGTGCGCATCGACGGCCGCTTGCGCCCGCTCGACGAGGCGCCGCTGCGTGGCATCGACGCGCTGCTCAGCGCCTCTTTCGGTGTCGAGGCGCTCGCACCGCGTCGCGAAGGCCGGGGCGTGGATCTCGGCTTCGAGCTCGGCGACGGCGCACGCGGCAGGCTCAACGTCTACCAGACCGCGCAGGGCATCGCCGCGGCGATGCGCCTCCTGCCGAACGACGCCATCAGCATCGCGGAGCTCGGCTTTCCGGTGTCCATCGAGGAGCTCGCCGCCTTGCCGCACGGGCTCGTGCTCGCGACGGGGCCGACCGGCTCGGGCAAGAGCACCACGCTCGTCGCGCTCGCGCGCGAGATCCTGCGCAGGCGCTCGACGCTGCTCATCACGCTCGAGGATCCGATCGAGCAGCGCATCGTGGCGCCTCGCGGCAGCCTCGTTCGACAGAGGCAGGTCGGGCGCGACGTCGCGAGCTTCGCCGTCGGTCTGCGCGATGCGCTGCGCGAAGACCCCGACGTGCTGCTCATCGGCGAGATGCGCGACGCGGAGAGCGTGGCGCTCGCGCTCACGGCGGCCGAGACGGGCCACCTCGTGCTCACGAGCCTCCACAGCCGCTCGGCCGCCTCGGCCATCGAGCGCATCCTCGACGCTTGCCCGGGCGACAAACGCGCCGAGCTCCGCACCCAGCTCGCCGACTCCCTGCGCGCGGTGCTCGGGCAGCGCCTCTTGCCCCGCGTCTCCGGCACGGGGCGCGTGCTCGCCGCCGAGGTGCTGCGGGTGACGCCGGCGGTGGCGAACGCGATCCGCGAGGGCAAGCTCGGCACGATCCGCACGGCGATGCAGGCGGGGCGAGGCGAGGGCATGATCCCGCTCGAGCGCAGCATCGCGGAGCTCGTGCAGCGGCGACAGATCAGCGTCGACGCCGCAAGAGCTGCGGGCTGCGATCTCGATGCGCTCTCTCAGTACCTCCAGGAGCGCTGAAGATCGCAGCGCGATCGGGGCCGCCCGAGAGCGCACCGCAAAGCCTGCGATCGGCGCGCCAAAGCTGCGCGACGGCAACGCATATTCTCCAATGATTTCGAAATCATGGAGGTGGCCCAGCGCTTGCTATGACGTGAGTATACAGCCGGCAGCCACCAAGCGGCCGAGTCGCAAGGAGGGTAACGTCATGTTCCGTCGAACGAAGCTCGCGTGGCTCTTCGCCGGCTGCTGCGCGGTCGGTGCGGTCTCGATGGTCGCGTGTGGTTCGCAGACATCCGATGCGCAATCGGATGCCGCCCAGATCACCCCTGGGCCGAAGCCCGAACCGCCGAAGCCGCCGATGCCCGAGCCCAAGCCCATCCCCAGGCCCGGTCCCACGGACACGGGCGATCCCCCGCCACAGGCACCGGCTCGGTAGTACCGAGTGCACGACGGCGCGCTCGGTTCTCGAGCGCCGCACCGGCACGACGCCCGCGCTCCCTCATGGAACGCCGGCGTCGGTCTCGGTTGGACGCCGACGCTCCCTCATGGAACGCCGGCGTCGGTCTCGGTTGGACGCCGACGCTCCCTCATGGAACCTCGGCGTCGGTCTTGGCATGACGCCGACGCTCCTCCATGGAGCGCCGGCGTCGTTCTTTTGTACGCCGACGAAGCGCAGCGCGAGCTCAGCGCACGCGCGTGATCTCGATGAGCCGCGTACGCCCGCCTGCGCCCAGCTCCGTCTCGTCGCCCTCGCGGCGACCGAGCAGGGCGCGCCCGAGCGGTGAGCCAGGCGTGACGACCTGCACCCCGCCCTCGAGCTCCGCGCCTCCGCCGCCCGGCGCGATGAAGTAGCTGCGCTCGGCGTCGTCGACCGAAGCGCTGACGAGCGCACCGAGCGCGATCGGCGCGTCGTCGCCGAAGTCACGGGTCGGCATCGAGCGCACGAGCCCCAGCGCCGTGCGCAGCTCGTCGACCCGCTGCGCTTGGCCACGCGCCAGGTAGGACTGCTCGAGCGCGCGTGTGTCCTTGTCGTTCTCGGGTTTGGCCTCTTCGTCGGTCGCGCCTTCGGCGGCGGCCTTCTGAGCTCGCTCCGCCGTCAGCAGATCGGCCTCGACGATGCGCGCGAGCGCGTCGCGCAGCTCGGCCTTCGACGGCGGCGCGGGCTTCTTCTTGCGGTTCGTCATCGGCGAGTCGTCGTCAGGTCGAGCGGCGAGTCAGGGTACAGGCGGAGCGGGAGGCGGAGCAGGAGGAAGCGCAGGAGTGGGCGAGGTGCACGCTCCAGCTTCGCAGATCTGCGGCTCGGGGCAGTCGACGTCTTTCGCACAGGCAGGCGTGGTGCAGACACCCGATCGACAGACGCGCCCCGCACGACACTCGGCGTCGGAGGTGCATGCGCTGCCCTGCGGCGCGGCGCTCGGCCCGCTCGCGGGGGCAGGCGCGCCGGTAGCGCTCGGCGCGGGCGTGCTCGGGGCTTCGCGGAGGTGCTCGGGAGAGACGCGGATGCTCGACAGGTGACCGAGCAGCTGCTTCTCGACGCGTCCGGTGGAGATGCAGTCTTTGCGCACCGTCGACGCGAGCTGCATGTCGGTGCTCAGGATCGCGACGTACTTGTAGGTGTTCTCGGTGCAGCTGAAGAAGGAGTTCACGCTCGCCTTGGTGCGCCCGCCCTCCTGCTCGCGCAGCACGAGGTTGAAGTTGCCGCGGTGAGCGACGTGCTCCGTCTTTCCCTCGGAGTTGGGCCCGCTCGTGCCGCAGAACATGAGCTGCGAGGCCTTGTCGATCGACATGTCGTGATCGGTCGCGATGAGCCCCGAGACCTTGTCGAGGTTCTTGATGGGCATGTCGTTCTTCGCGAACCACTCGACCGCGTGCTGCCACACGACGTCGAGCGGCGCGTCGATCACGACCTCTCTCTGGATCGGCGCCGCGGGTGCCTGCGGAGGTGGCTCCCAGCAACCAGGGGTGGAGAGCGCCAGCGCGATCGCCAGGGTGACGCCCCTCGAGCGTGCGCTCCTGCTCGTCGGGTGCGTGGTTCGTGGGTTCATGCTGGGCGTCTCTGCAAACGCCGGGCCCGCGGCGCGCAGCCAGCCCGCGAAGCCAGTGAGCGTGACGCGATTCGCTCGACGCCGCGCCAGCCTTCGACTGATGCTGCGCGCCGATGCCGGTCCTCAGCGCGCGCAACCTCTCCAAGGCCTACGGGCCGCAGACGCTCTTCTCGGGCCTCTCGCTCACGATCCGGCGCGGCGAGCGTGTGGGCCTGCTCGGCATCAACGGCACCGGCAAGTCGACGCTGCTGCGCGTGCTCGCCGGGCTCGAGCCCATCGACGAGGGGGTGGTCGAGCGCAGGCGCGACGCCACCATCCTCTACCTCGCGCAGGAGCCCGAGCTCGACCCGACGCAGACGCCACGCGAGATCGTCGAGAGCGGCCTCGCCGAGTGGTCCGCGGCCATGCGCAGGCACGAGGAGCTCTCCGCGCGCCTCGGCGCCGGTGAGCACGGCGACGAGCTGCTCGCCGAGCAGGCCGCGCTCGGCGAGCGCATCGAGCAGCTCGGCGGCTGGACGCGCGGCCACGTGGTCGAGGACATGCTCACGAAGCTGCAGGTGCTCGAGCCCGATCGGCCCGTGGGCTCGATGAGCGGTGGAGAGCGGCGCCGCGTCGCGCTGGCGCACCTCCTGGTCGCGCGCCCCATGCTCGCGATCCTCGACGAGCCGACCAACCACCTCGACGCCGACACGATCGCCTGGCTCGAGGGCTACCTCACCGACGAATACGACGGCGCCGTGCTGCTCGTGACGCACGATCGCTACGTGCTCGACGCCGTGTGTCAGCGCACGCTCGAGCTCGATCGGGGCAAGCTCGTCGAGTACCAGGGCGGCTACGGCGACTACCTCGAGCAGAAGGCGGAGCGCCTGGCGCACGAGGAGCGCGCCGAGGCCAACCGAGCCAACCTGCTGAGGCGCGAGAAGGCCTGGCTCATGCGCGGCGCGCAGGCCCGCAGCACCAAGCAGAAGGCGCGCATCCAGCGCGCGGAGGCGCTCATCGCGGCCGAGCCCGTGCGTCTCGGACCGGAGGTCGACCTGGCCGGCCTCGGCGTCGAGGCGCCGCGGACCGGGCGCACGATCCTCGACTTCATCGACCTCGAGCTCGCGATCGGCGAGCGCACGCTGGTGCGCGATCTCACCCTGCACCTCGTCTCGGGCGACCGCATCGGCATCGTCGGCCCGAACGGCGCCGGCAAGACCTCGCTCCTGCGCAGCGTCACGGGAGATCTCACGCCGCGACGAGGCCGGGTCGTGCTCGGCAACCAGACGAGGATCGCCTTCTTCGACCAGGCGCGCGCGCAGCTCGTCGACGACTGGTCGATCCTCGACAACGTCGCCGAGCTCGAGGGAGCGGCCCAGCGCGGCGCTGGCGTCGTGAAGATCGGCGAGCGCACGATCGAGATGCGCAGCTACCTCGAGATGTTCCTCTTCGAGGGCTCGAAGCAGCGGCAGAAGGTCGGTTCGCTGTCCGGCGGCGAGCGCGCGCGCGTGGCGCTCGCGAAGATCCTGAAGAGCGGCGCGAACCTGCTCATGCTCGACGAGCCCACCAACGATCTGGACATCGCGACGCTCTCTTCGCTCGAGGAGCTGCTCGAGACCTGGCCGGGGACGGTGTTGGTCGTGAGCCACGACCGCTGGTTCCTCGATCGTGTCGCGACCTCGATCCTCGCCTTCGAGGGCGACGGCCGCGTGGTGCGCTACCCGGGCAACTACGCCACCTACCGCGATCTGCGCGAAGAGGCGGAGTCCCGCAAGAAGAGCGAGGCTTCGGTCGAGCGCGCGAGCGGGCCCTCGAGCAAACGCGCAGGCGATGCGAAGGGCGCGGCGGCGAAGAGCGAGTCCGCCGCGGGCACGGCCACGAGCGCGGCCACGAGCGCGGCCAAGCCGCTCAGCTTCGCCGAGAAGAAGGAGCTCGACGGGCTGCTCGACGTGATCGCGGTCGCCGAGCAGCGCGCGGCGGAGCTCGAGGCGAAGCTCGCCGATCCGGCCCTCTACACGAAGGACGCCGCCTCGGCCGGGCGCATCGGGTCGGAGCTCGAAGCAGCGCGCGCCGAGGTGGCCAAGCTCTACGCGCGCTGGGAAGAGCTCGAAGCTCGCCGCGAGCTCAAGCGCTGAGCGAGCCGCACGAAAGCCGAGAGGGCGCCGCAGCACGCGGCACCCTCCCGACTCCCCCCCCACGAAGGCGCTCAGCCGCGGCCGTCACCGCGGCCTGCGCCGTGCGGGAGCGTCACTGCGGGCAGTCGTTTCCTTGCACGCAGGCCACGAGGTTCGGCGCGCCTGGGTACAGGCAGCACTGATCGAGGTCGCCTTGGCAGGAGCCCGGGCAGGGGCAGGTGTTGCAGCCGAGCCCAGGCGCCCACTCGCGGCAGTTGCCGTTCACGCAGACCTCGTCCTGGTTGCAGACGGACTGCGCGTTGCAGCCGCCGCAGTGGAGCGGGTCGTTGTCCCTGTCGACGCACGCGAAACCGCAGGCTTCGTTCGCTCCGGTGCAGCCCGAGGCGCAGAGCCCGTCGTTGCAGAACGGCGTGTTGCCGGAGCACACGACCGGGTTCTGCCCGTTCGGAGAGCAGGCCTGCGGGTTGCTCTGGGTGTCGACGCAGTTGCCGTTCACGAGCGTGAGCCCCGGACGACAGACGCAGGCGCCCGCCGAGCAGAGCTGCGCGTCGCCGCAGACGTTGCCGCAGCTACCGCAGTTGTTCGGATCCTCCGCGAGATCGGTGCAGGTGTTGTCGTTGCCGCAAGCAGCGAGGCCACCGAGGCAGCCGCAGACGCCGCTGGTGCAGACGCCGTACTGGTTGTCGCAGTCGTTGCCGCAGCTACCGCAGTGGTTCGGATCGAGCGAGGGATCGGTGCAGTCGTTGCCGCAGGCGATCTCGCCTGGATCGTTGCACTCGCAGTTGCCTCCGGTGCAGATCGCGTCGTAGGGGCAGGCGTCGAAGCAGCCGCCGCAGTGCTGCTCGTCGCTCGTGAGGTCGACGCAGCCGACGATCGAGCCGCAGTTGACGTTGCCCGTCGCACACTGACACGCGCCGTTCGTGCACGTCCCGCCCGGCCCGCAGGAGATGCCGCAGCCACCGCAGTTGTCCTGGTCGCTGTCGAGGTTCGCGCAGACGCCCTGGAAGGTGCAGGCCACGGCGTTCGCGGGGCAGTCGGAGCAGACCCCGCCGCTGCAGACCTGGCCCTCGAGGCAGGCCGCGCCACACGCGCCGCAGTTCTGCGCGTCGGTCTGGAGATCTTCGCAGCCGCTCGGGCAGGACTCGAGCGCGCCGGCACAGACGCAGGCTCCGTTGGAGCAGGAACCACCCGCCGCGCAGTCGACTCCGCAGGCGCCGCAGTTGCCCGTGTCGGTCGCGAGGTTCGCGCAGACCCCCTGGTCGACGCAGGCGAAGGTCCCCGTCGGGCAGTCGGAGCAGCTCCCGCCTTCGCAGAGCTGCCCCTCGAGACAGCTCTCACCACAGGCGCCGCAGTTGTCGGCGTCCGTCTCGAGGTCCGTGCAGGTGTCGCCGCAAGTATCCAGGCCCGGGCCACACACGCAGGCGCTGTCGAGGCAGATCGCGCCCGCGGCGCAGGCGTTGTCGCAGGCGCCGCAGTGGAGTGGGTCGGAGACCGTGACCACACACTGATCGCCGCAGGCCACGAGCGGCGCCTGACAGGTGATGCCTCCCCCGCCGGAGCCTCCGGCTCCGGAGCCCGAGGTCGAGGTGTCGTCGCCGCAAGCGCCCGCCAGGGCGGCGACGCCGAGCAGAGTGAACGCCGAGAGTGCACGCATCGGTCGTGAGAAAGTCATGAAGTCCTCCTGGACAAGCCAGACCTGAGCGTCCCACCCGGCGGAGCACTCCGGGGCGTTCACGAGCCCTCCGGGGCGATGGATCCGTGTTCCTCGAGAACACGACAGGCGCAGAAGTCGCGCCCTCGGCGCGAGGCGAGGCGACGCGACGGAGCGCGCCGCTCCCAACCACCGCGCTCGGGGGCCCGCGCCGGCCAACTCCTCCGAGCGCCACGCCCTGGAATGAGGCATCATCCCGCGCCCATGGGCCAGGACAGCGCACCCGAGCCGCCGATCGTCCCCTCCCTCGCCGACCCCTTCGCTGGTGTGCCCGCGAAGCGCGAGGCGCCCAACGCCTACGATGCCGCCATCGAGGAGGGCGAGCGCCTCCGCCGGCGCCCCTACGAGGCCGCGGGCGTCGAGGCGATCCTTCGCCAGCACCAGAAGAACCGCATGACCGTGTGGGAGCGCATCCGCGTGCTCACACCCGAGCAGCCGGACGTGCTCTTCGAGAACTGGGGCCCCAACCTCGACGGCGCCTCGCTCGTGACGGCGGTGCTGCGCATCGCCGGCCGTGAGGTCGCCTGCTACGGGCACGACTTCACCGTGCGCGCAGGCTCGATGGACGCGACCAACGGCAAGAAGCTCGCGCGCCTCTTCCAGCTCGCGGGCGAACGCGGCCTGCCGCTCATCGGCATGAACGACAGCGCGGGCGCCTACGTACCCGCCGGCGTCGGAGGGCTCGACGGCTACGCCGAGGCCTTCACGGCGCTGCGCAAGATCAGCGGTGTGGTGCCGAGCATCATGTGCATGTTCGGCTTCAACGCGGGCGGTGGCAGCTACCTGCCGCGCCAGGGCAGCTTCGTCATCCAGCCCGAGGACACCTTCTTCGGCCTCACGGGGCCTCAGGTCGTGAAATCCGTCCTCGGCGAAGACGTCACGCCGGCGGAGCTCGGCGGCCCCAAGGTGCACGGCAACTCGGGCGTGGCGGATCTGACGGTCGCCGACGAGGTCGCCGCGCTGCGCACCGCGCTCCGGCTGCTCGCCTACCTGCCGAGCTCGAGCAAGGTGCTCGCGCCCTTCCTGCCGACGAGCGATCCGCTCGACCGCCCCACCCCCGAGGTCGACACGCTCCTGCGCAAGGCCTTCACCTCGCCGACGGGCTTCAACACGCCCTTCGACGTGAGCATCCTCATCCAGCAGATCTGCGACCACGGCGACTACTTCGAGCTCCAACCGGCTCGAGCGCGCAACACGATCACCGCGCTCGGCCGCGTAGGTGGCCACGTCACGGGCTTCGTCGCGAACAACAGCGCCGTCGCCTCGGGGCAGATCGACGTCGCGGCCGCCTACAAGAACGCGCGCTTCATCCGCTTCTGCAACCTCTACAACATCCCGATCGTCTTCATGGAGGACACGACCGGCTTCTTGCCCGGAAAGGAGCAGGAGGCGCTCGGCATCGTGCAGGCCGGCCGCGCCATGCTCGACGCGATCGTCGACGTGCGCACGCCGCGCATCTTGCTCCTCGTGCGCAACGCCTACGGCGGCGCCTACGCTTCCTTCAACAACTACCCGACCGGCGCAGACCTCGTGCTCGCCCTGCCGACCACGCGCGTCGCCGTGATGGGCCCGGCCGGCAAGGAGTTCGTCTACAAGGACGAGCTGCGCCAGGCGCGCGCCAAGGCCAAGCAGCTCGAGGCCGAGGCCCGCGCCGCACTCGAGGCGAAGGGCCTCGCGCGCGCCGAGGCCGCGAGCGAGGCGAAGCACCAGGCGCAAGCTTGGCTGCGCGAGGTCGAAGCCGGGCTCTCCCAGCGCTACGAGCGCGAGCTCATGAACCCACGCGAGGCCCTCGCGCTCGGGTCGATCTCCCGCCTGGTGATGCCGATCGAGATCCGCAAGGCGATCGCCGAGGGCGTCGACTTCTACATGCGGCACTACACGCCGGGCCCGCTCATGGCGGTGCAGCGCGAGTTCCACTGAGCGCGAGTTCCACGAACCGACGAGCCGCCCACGCGAGCCCTCCCCGGAGCGACACGGTGAACGACCCGAAGCCCTTCGAGCCCTACGACCGCCACCCGCTCGTGACGACGCCCGTCGTCGTCACGAGGCCCGACTCCGCGTGGGCGCGCAGCCTGCGCGTCGACGACGTGCGACCGCTCATCGTGTGCCGAGGCCCGATCCGCAAGGAGGCGCTCGACGTCTTCGCCGCGCTCGGCATCGAAGACGCCGGCATCCTGCTCTCGGAGAAAGACTCGATCGTCTACCAGCAGGCGCTCGCGCCCGAGCTGCGCCGCGTGCCGGCCGAGCACGTGCACCGCGTGAAGGACTACTCCGGCGCCGACAAGGCCGAGCGCGAGGAACGCACGCGGCAGATCGTGAGCATCTGCAAGGAGCACGGCTACACGCACGTGTTCGCGGGCTACGGCTTCATGGCCGAGGACGAGGCCTTCGTGCGCACGCTCGAGGAGGCCGGCCTCGTCTTCATCGGGCCGCGCTCGAGCGTGCAGTCGGCCGCCGGCCGCAAGGACGAAGCCAAGCGCACCGCGCTCGCCGAGAAGGTGAGCGTCACGCCCGGCATCGACGACGTCACCTCGCGCGTCTTGCTGCGCAAGCACCCGGACCTCGGCGCCTTGCGGGCGCTCGTCAACGAGCACGCCCTGCCCGTGAGCGCCGAGTCGTTGCGCGAGGGCGCGTCGCTCGCCGAGGCCGCCAAGGCCGTGCTCGACGCCTCCTACGCGCGGCGCATCGACCTCTACACGATCGACGAGCTCAGCGCGGAGATCGAGCGCGCGCTGGTGCAGCTCTTCACCGCGCACCCCGGCAACCGCGTGCGCCTCAAGGCCATCGGCGGCGGCGGCGGCAAGGGTCAGCGCATCCTCACCGGCGCACCCAAGGGCTCGGCGCCCGAGCGCGTCGCCGCCTGCGCCGCGAAGGCGCCGGCCGCCGTGCGCGAGATCCTCGCCGAGGTGAAGGCCGCGGGCGTCGGCGACAACAAGAACATCCTGCTCGAGCTGAACGTCGAAGAGACGCGGCACAACGAGATCCAGATGCTGGGCAACGGGCGCTGGTGCGTCTCGCTCGGCGGCCGCGACTGCTCGCTCCAGATGCACGAGCAGAAGCTGCTCGAGGTCTCGATCACCCAGGAGGGCCTCGCGCGTGCAGCCGAGCGCGCCCGCGCCGAAGGCCGCGACGACGAGGCGAAGACGCTCGAGGTCGATCGGCGCACGCTCGAGCGCATGGAGGCCGAGGCGGAGCGCTTCGGCCTCGCGGTGGGCCTCGACTCGGCCGCGACCTTCGAGTGCATCGTCGAAGGCGAGAACCACTACTTCATGGAGGTGAACACGCGCATCCAGGTGGAGCACCGCGTCTCGGAGCTCTGCTACGCGCTGCGCTTCGCTTCACCCCAGGAGCCCGACGACGCGATCGTCGTGAACTCGCTCGTCGCGGCGATGGTGCTCGTGGCGCGGCACGGCGACCGACTCCCGAGGCCGGAGCGCGTGCTGCGCGAAGGCGCCGCGCTCGAGGCGCGCCTCAACGCGACCGATCGCTCGCTCTCACCGCACGCAGGCGGGCTCATCCACTCGTGGACCGATCCCCTGCCCTACGAGATCCGCGACGACCAGGGCATCTGCACCAAGAACCCCGACACGGGCATCTTCGTGCGCTACCGCCTCGCGGGCGCCTACGACAGCAACATCGCCCTGCTCGTGACCTACGGCGACGATCGCCGAGAGTCCTACGAGCGCCTCGCGGAGATCCTGCGCCGCACCAAGATGCGCGGCACCGATCTCGCGACCAACCTCGAGTTCCACTACGGGCTCGTGCACTGGTTCCTCGCGCGGAACGTGTGGGCCAAGCCGACGACGCGCTTCGTCGTGCCCTACCTCTGCCAGGTGGCGCTGCTCTGCCAGGAGGGGCGAGAGCTCGACCTCGTGCACGCCTGGACACGCATCGTCGCGAGCCGCGCCGCCTGCGCGGGCTCGCCCGAGGCGGAGAAGGCCACGCGCAAGATCCTCGGCCTCAAGGAGACGCTGCTCAAGCGCCCACTCGACGCGCTCTGCGCGGAGCCGCACGTGCTCTCGGCCTGGCTGAGCCACCTCGGCAACCGCTCGCGCATCGAGGGCGGGCGCGTGCGATGGCTCGACAACCCGCTCGTGGTGCTCTGGGACCTCTACAAGCTGCTCAACATGGACGAGCAGCCGAACGCGCCCGCGGCGCACGTCATCTGGGAGCACGACCGCGAGCTCGTCGACCGCGGCCTCGCCTTCTACGCCGCGCTCGAGGCGCGCCTCGGCCAGCCGAGCTGGAGCGAGCTCGAGGCCCTGCTCGCGAAAGCCGAGCCGCCTTCGGGCTTCGACGCCGAGCTCTGGCACGAGGCCCGCGCGGCGCACCGAGGCCACCAGCTGGGTCTCGAGATCCTCGATCTCTTGCCTCTGCTCGCAGACCGCACCGGTTTCTTCGAGCTCCGCGTGGAGGAGGATCTGTCGATCACGATCCCTGAGCGCCTGCTCGATCCGGAGCTCTACGGGCGCGCGAAGAAGATCCTCGCCCCGCCGCCCGCGACCAAGGCCAACGAGATCGTCGCCGCCTCGGGCGGCATGTTCTACGCGCGCGAGGCGCCGCACATGCCGAGGTTCGTCGAGAAGGGCTCGCGCTTCGAGGCAGGAGACCCGCTCTACATCGTCGAGGTGATGAAGATGTTCAACAAGGTGTACGCCCCCTTCGGCGGCACCATCGACGAGCTCTACATCGACGACGGCGACGGCGTGATCGTGCACAAGGGGCAGCCTCTCTTCCGCGTCACCCCGAAGGACGCCTTCGTCGAGCTCGATCCGGTCGAGGTGGAGAAGCGCCGGCGAGAGAAGACCGAGAGCTACCTCTCGGCGGTCCTGCCCTCCACCTGAGAGGTGCTCGTGCGAGCGGGCTCGCCCGCACGGGGCCGGGCGACTCCCTGCCCCTTGGTGGGCGACGGATTCGATGCCAAAGTGGCCTCATGATGAAGGCCCGCGTCCTCGGATCGACCGCCCTCCTCCTGCTGAGCGCCGCGGCGCTCTCCGCCTGCGACGACCGCCAAGGCC
>CALKVW010000207.1 GCA_938004785.1 uncultured Polyangiaceae bacterium | reverse complement strand
GCGCGGCTCTCGGCCTCGACAGCCAAGGCGGCGGCGGCGCCTCGACGGCGAACGTGGCGGGGCCCGAGGGCGACGTCGGTGGGGTGTCGGGCGAGGACCGCGCGAAGGGCCCTGGGCACTCGACGCACAAGGTCGCCTCCGATTACACCGAGACGACGGGCTCGCTGCGCATCCAGGCGGCGATCACCGGCGTGCACACCGAGATCGGCGGCAACCTGAGCGAGACCATCGGGCTCGCCAAGGTGCAGGCGGCCTGGGGCGACATCGCCGACACCGTCGGCGGCAACAAGTCGACCAAAGCGGTGGGGCAGATCACCTTCTCCAAGGGCGACGTGAGCGAATCGGCGGGAGGAGCGTCCACCACGATGGTGGGCGGCGTGGTCTACGAGAAGGTCGGCGGCGGTCTGAGCATCGAAGCGAGCGCTCCGGCGACCTTCATCGGCGCCTTCCACAAGATGGAAGCGGCCACGGCGATCACGCTGAAGTGCGGCGCGAGCGAGGTCGTGATCGATGGCGGCGGCGTCACGATCACCTCGCCGATGGTGGCCATCCTCGCAGGCAAGATCCAGCTCCCCAAGGCCGTGGCCGAGGTCTGAGCAGGCCCCGGCCTCTGCCCCCCCGCGATCATGAGCCAGCCCAAGGTCGAGAACGACACCGATTTCCTCGCCGAGCCGCAGTTGCTCGTCGACACCGGCGGCGAGCGCGCCTGCATCATCGTGAAGGCGAGCTTCGAGCTGCGTGAGGGCCCGCCCTCCGGGCGCGACGGGAGCTTCGAGCTCGCGCCGCGCGATCGCCGCCGGCCGATCCGCTCGGCCGACGTGCCCTGGGGCAAACCCGAAATCAGCAGCATCAAGTACCCGAGCGATCTCTGTGTGCGCAAACCCGGCACCGACGTGATCGTCGTCGCGAAGGCACACGCGCCCGGCGGCCAGCCCGTGCCGAGCTTCGACGCCGGCCTCAAGCTGGGGCGCCTCTCGAAGATCGTGCGCGTCACCGGCGTGCGGGTCTGGCACCGCGAGGGCAAGGGGCTCACGCAGCCGAGGCCGATCGAGTCGCTCGAGCTACGCTACGACCACGCCTTCGGTGGCATCGACGCGAGCGATCCCGAGGAGATCGTCGAAGACGCACGCAACCCGGTGGGGCGAGGCATCGCGCGCGAGCTGGCTACGCTCGAGCGCCAGGCGGGGCCGCAGATCGAGTCGCCCTACGAGCCGATCACCGACGCCGGCGACCGGCCCGAGCCCGTGGGGCTCGGCGCGATCGGTCGCCATTGGGAGCCTCGGCGCAAGCTCTGGGGCAGCTATGGTGGCGACTGGGTCGAGAAGCGGGCCCCGCTGCCGCCGCGCGACTTCGACGAACGCGCCAACCAATGCGCTTCGCCCGGGCTCGTCGCCACGCCTCCGCTCTCGGGCGGCGAAGAGGGCGCGCTCGAGAACCTCACGCCGGGCGGAGGCACGTTGCGCTTCGTATTGCCGCGCATCCAGCTCTGCCTGAGCTTCCTCGCGAAGGGCGCCGAGCCGGTGCGCATCCAGCCTCAGCTCGACACCGTGCTGCTCGACACGATCTCGGTCGCGCCGGCGCCGCACGTTCCCCCTGGCGCGAAGGCGCCGTGGAGCTCACCGCTCACGATCGAGATGGTCTACCGGGCCTCGATCCCCGCGCCGCGTCGCCTCGGCGAGCTGCGCATCCACGTCGAGGAGCTCCGGGCGTGAGGGCGCTCGCACACGTCGTCGCGCACGGCGCGCGCACCGCGCTCGGGCCCGACGTCACCTCGACCGCGCTGCTGTTGCGCACGGGTGTGACGGCGATCGGCGCGGCGCCGCTCGACGACGGCGAGGGCGCTCCGGTGACGATGGCCTTCGACCCGACGCTCGAGCCCTACGCCGTGGGCGCCGAGCGCATGGCGGCGCTCGCGCGCGCTGCGGCGGCCGACCTGAACGCGAAGCTGCCCGCGGGCGCGATCCGCGCGATGCGCGTGCGCGTACTGCTCGCTCTGCCCGAGGTGCGCCTCAGCCAGACGCGCCGCGAGCGCAACCTGCTGATCTCGAAGGAGCTCGCGCCCGTGCTGCGGGAGGCCTTCGGCGACGCCGACGTCGACGGCGACGCGCGCGGCTCGGCGGCGCCGGGCTACGCCTTGCCTGCGGCGCTCGCCGCGCTCGCGCGCCGCGACATCGACGCGGTCGTCGTCGGGGGCGTGCACAGCGACTACGACCCCTACGAGATCGCGAGCCTGCGCGCCGAGGGGCGGCTCTTCGCGCCCGAGTCGATCGACGCCGTGCTGCCCGGCGAAGCGGCGGCCTTCGCATTGCTCGGGCGCAGCGATCTCGACGATCGCCTCGGCGTACCGACGAGCGTCGTGCTCGCGGGCGTCGGCAGCGAGACGAGCGAGCTCACTCCGGACGGTGGCGCGAGCGCCTTCGACGCGAGCACGCTCACCGGTGTGTTCCGTGAGGCTGCGAGGGAGCTGCCGAGCGAGCTGCGCATCGGCTGGGGCCTCGGCGATCACGGCCTCGAGCACTACCGCATTCGCGAGCTCTACGCGGCGATCACACGCGCGCACGGCCTCTTCGGCGAGCCCATCGCGATCGACTCTCCAGCGCAGCGGCTCGGCCGCACCGGCGCGGCTTCGCTGCCGCTCTCTCTCGCGCTCGCCGCGGAGGCCTACCTGCGTGGCCACGCGCCGAGCCCGATCGGCGTGCTCTTCGCCGGTAGCGACGGCGGCGAACGCGCAGCGCTCGTCGTGCGCTCGCCCTGAGCGGGGCGCTCACCAGTCGCAGTAGGTCGTGTGGCTCCAGAAGTGCAGCGCCAGGGCGGAGGCCCTGAGCGCGTCGGCCGTCGCTCGAGCCTCGGCGTCAGGCCGTCGGTGGAGCGTGAGGTGCATGTCCACGACGCCGTCGTAGGCCTGCACGGGACGCCCGGTGGAGTCGAGCCAGGTCACACGATTGAACGGCGTCGAGCCCACGGTGCCATGGGAGAACGCGAAGCTCTGCTCGCCGATCGCGAGCTGCCCTTGCCAGCAGGAGGCCCGCGAGACGAAGCCGCGCGCGTCGAGCTCGGCCGGCCCACAACCGGGTGCAGCTCCGAAGCTCAGCTCGACCGGCTGCGCGCTCGTGCTGCGACAGCGAAGCCGGGCGTCCGGGGCGTTGGCCTCGCACTTCAGCGAGGTGCCCGCCGCAGAGACCCGAAACGAGAACACGTCGTCGAAGGGGCTCGCCCCCGTGTCGAGGCGGATGAGCGCGTGGCTCCCATCGGGCAAGTCGTAAGACCACGGCGCGCACCCGAACATGCGCAGCGTGGTCGCGGGGATCTCCTCGGGCTCCACCGCCTGGGTGAGCTCGGCATAGCCCGGCGGCGAGTAGACCGTGCATCCCGCCGATGTCGCCGCGCAGCCGAGCGCGGCGAGCAGCAGACCCGAACCACGCTCCCGAGGCCGCTTCATCGAGGCCGATGCTACTACGGTTGCGGGCTCCGGAGCGCGGAGCCATCGGCCCACCAACGGTTCGTCGGCCGCGGCTGAGCGCGCGCTTCAGCCGCGGCGCTTCGATAGCGCCCGCTCGAGCGCGGCGGCGAGCTCCGGGTCCTTCGAGAGCCTGGCCGCGTGTGCGCTCGCGGCGCGCGCGAGCTCGCCGGGCTGCACGCCCATCGCCTCGAGCTGCTCGACCGGGTGGCCGCCCGAGCTGAGCGCAGCGAGCGCCTCGGCGAAGCGCTCGAAGGGCATCACGGCGAGGCCCTTCTCGGCGCGCGCGCGCTCTTGGGCCTCGCGCAGGACGTGCTCGTAGCGCACCACGAAGGGCGAGGGGGAGTCGCCTGGCTCCGCGAGCGCGGCGCTGAGCGCGCCCTCCACACGCGCCTCGAGCGCGTCGAAGCTGGCTTCGTCGAGGCCGAGCTCACCGAGCACCTCGGCGAGCGGTGTGCCCACGGCGACCCTGCCCACGACCGCCGCGTAGCGCTCGAGCTCGTCGTCTTCGAGGGTCATCGCGCGCGACTCTACACCGCGGAGCGCTCGCTCGCGAACGGCAGCGATCACCGAGCTGCGGCGAGGCATCTTGCGCCGACGCGCACCGAATGCACGACCTCGGTGCGCGATCTCCAGCCGATCCGGGCCATCGGCCGTCGGCACTCTTCATGCAGCGCCTCGGGTGCACCGCGCTGGTCGCACTTCACGAGGAGGAGCCATGGACGTCAACGCGACCCCCGCCTTCGACAAGAGCGACAACCCGACCGGCTGCTGCCCTCGCTTCAACCCCGAGGGCTGGGACGATCAGGAACTGCACTTCGTCGACAAACCCTTCGTGCGCGCCTCCACGCTGAGCCTGTTCCACGTCCCGCTCAACATGGGCTCCGTCTTCGCCAAGACCTGGGCCGCCATCGAGCGTGCCCACGCCGCCGAGGGCACCTTCCTCGTGCTGAGCCACGACGACTCGCCCTGGCATGCCGAGCACCTCTTCGCCGTCGACGCCGACGTGCCGGGCGCCGAGATGGTCCACCTGAGCGGCACCTTCCTCACGAAGGTCTTCGAGGGCCCCTACGCCGACGCGAAGCGCTGGTGCGCAGAGCTCGAGCGCGTGGTCGCGGAGAAGGGCAAGCGGCTCGAGACGCCGTACTTCTTCTATACGACCTGCCCGAAGTGCGCGAAGGCCTACGGGAAGAACTACGTCGTCGGCGTCGCGCGCGTCGCTTGAGCCTTCTCGGCGCGCGGGAGGCGCCCGCGCACCGCGCGGAGCGGGAGCCCTCGACGCATGGCGGCCCCAGGCTCGTGCGCGTATGGTCACGCCGTGACTCCGTACGGGCTGGTCGAGGCCACACCGCGCTTCGTCGCCGAGCGCCTCGAGGCGCTGTCGGCGGCGCTGGTCTTGCCACGACCCTCGCGTGACGGCTTCCTGTTCGACGCGAGCCCTCGCTTCTACGCGGCGTGCACCGGCTCGGTCGTCAGCCTGCAGCGTGCGACGAAGCAGATCCTCCAGCACCTGGGCCTACCCTGCGAGACCGTGGTGGTGTGCTTCTCGTCGTCGTTCGGCGCGGCCGCACGCATCGAGTCCGAGGGCCGGAGCTTCTTCGTCGAGATCGACGCGCGCTACCGGAACGATGCCCACGCGCTCGGCGCCGTGCTCGCGCACGAGTGCTGCCACATCCTCGTGGCCTCCCGCCGGTTACGTCAGCTCGACAACGCGCTCGACGAGGTCCACGTCGACCTCGCCGCCGCGCTCGCCGGTCTCGGCACGCTCACGCTCAACGGCATCGTCGACCGCTCCGACGCCGAGGTCGCCTACGAGCACCGCAGCCTGGGCTACCTACGCGCCGACATGCTCGAGTGCGCGGTGGGCATCGTCGCGGCGCGCCTCGGGCTCGGCGCAGACCAGGCGCTGCGAAACCTGCACAACCCCATCGTACGCCGCGGGCTCGCCTCCGCCCTGAGGCGCGAACGCATGCGCCTGAAGCTCGGGCGCTCGGCACCGCTCAGCTTCGGCCCGGCTCGCCCTCACGAGGTGGTGCCTTGCCCGGGTGCGTCCGACGCACCCTGCGAGGAACGTCTGCGGATCCCGGCGGGCAAGCGCGGCACCGCGCGATGCCCCACCTGCAAGGCCCAGCGCTCCTTCGACGGCACGCCGCTCGACGCTCGCGAGCTCGACGCCCCGGTGCCGCTCGAAGACGCGATCCCACCCAGGGTCCATTTCGGCGCGTTCCGCACGCGATGGCGCGGCGTGCCGCCCGTGCAGAAGCTCGGGATCGCGATCGCCATCGGCTTCTTGCCTGCGCTGCTCGCCGTGCGCGCGTTCGATTGGCTGAGCCTCGGCAAGGTGGGTGACACCTGCACGAAGGACGACCATTGCCGCAGCGGCCAATGCCTGAGGATCTCCCATCGCCCGACGTCAGCGGACATGCCGCGCGCCTCCCTCGGCGACCGGGAGCTCGATCGTTTGCTCGACGACGCGGTCAGCGCGGCCGTCGAGCGCACGGACCCGCTGTCCCCCACCCGCGACGATCCGCGCTTCGTTCGCACCGACGAGGCCTACTGCACCGAGACCTGCGCCGCGGATCGCGACTGCCCGTCGGGCTTCGTCTGCGCAGAGACACGCAGCTTCAGCGTCGGCTACCTCGGGCCGAGCTTCATCCAGGGTCGAGGTGTCGCGGGGCGCTCCTGCGCGAAGCGCTGAGCAGCGGCACCGACCGCGCACCGCCGTCGCGGTCGAGGCGAGGGGGACGACGCGCCTCCCTCACAGCGATCCCACCACGCGTACCACCATGTCGAGCAGTCGATCGAGCATCGCAGGCTCGAAGCGATCCGCCTCCGCGTGCGAGATGACGAAGCCTCCCGCGCGCAGCTCGAGCGTGCCGACGAAACCCATGCCCATGAGCACCTGGCGCAGCGGGAGAGGCAGCGCAACCATCGCCTCTTCACGCGAAGGAGCCTGCACCTCGAAGCGCTGCTCGAACTGCGGATCGCCGAGCAGACCACCCGGCCTCCCGCTGCCGGCGAGGTCGTCGAGGAACTTGAGCCCGGCCGCCATGCCGTCGGCGATGCCGACGACCTTCTTCGAGCGGATCGCGGCGCGAAAGCGCGCCCTCGGCGTCGTACAGAGCGCCCACATCGCGCGGTCCTCGCCGGTCGCTTTGCGGATCGTGTCGGCGATGCGCAGCTCGCCCACGATCACCTGCGTACCCATGACGAGCCCTCGCGCCTCTCGGCTCACGCGCTCGACCCCGGGCAGGAATACGAAGGGCTGCCACGCGAGGAAGCTGCGTGGGTCGCCAGGATGGAGCTGTAGACCTCGCGCCTGGCTCCACGCGACGAGGCGCGGATCCTCGTGGACCGGCGGGGGTGTGCTTGCCCACACCGTGGGCTGGGGCTGCGCGTGCGGCGGCGGCACCGAGATGTTCGCCTGGGGCGGCGTGTGCGGCGGCGGCGTCGAAATGGTCGCTCTGGACGGCGTGTGCGGCGGCGGATGCGGCGCAGGATGCACCGAAGGAGCGCGGTGCGTAGGCGCGAGCGCGGCCTCCGCGGCGCCACGCAGGAGCGGGGCCAGGGCCGCGACCGCCTCGCCGGCGCTCGGCCAGCGCAGGCGCGCGTCGAGGTCGATGCCTCGCGCGAGCCACGCGTCGAAGCCTGCCGGCAAGAGCTGCGCTCGCGCGCCTGCGCGCACCGACGCGATGGGTGGCGGCTCGAGGAAGATCTTCACGGGCAGCTCGGCCAAGGTCTCCGCGCCCCACAGGGCTCCCGACCGCGATCCGGTGAGCATCTCGTAGGCGACCAAGCAGAGCGCCCACACGTCGGTCGCCGCGCTCACCTCGGCCGAGATCGTCTTGCCCCGCTGCGCGGCGATGCTGCGCCACGAGGCGCCGAGCTGCTCGGGCGCCGAATAGGCGGGTGTGCCCACGTGCGTCGAGGACTGTTGCACGGTCTCGGCGAGCTTGGCGATGCCGAAGTCGAGCACCTTCAGGCGGACACGCCCTCGGCGATCCTTCGCCAGGAAGAGGTTCTGCGGCTTGAGGTCGCGGTGGAAGACGCCCGCGGCGTGCGCCTGATCGAGCGCCTCGGCGGCGTGCTCGAGCAGCTCGAGCGTGGCCGCAGGTGCGATCGCGCCCTCGCGCCGGATGCGCGCGTCCATGGGCTCACCGTCGATGAGCTCCATCGCGAGGAAGGGCGCGAGCAGCGCTTCGTCCACGCCGGCGTCGAGCACGTCGACGATGTGCTCGTTCTTGCCGATGCGCGCCGCGATGCGCGCCTCGCGCACGAAGAGCTCGCGCACCTCTCGGTCGGTCGAGAGCTCGCTACGCACGAGCTTCAGGGCGACCGCACGATCGGTCTCGGTGTGCTGCGCTCGCCACACCACGGCCATGCCACCCTCGCCGAGGATCGAGTCGAGGCGGTAGCGACCGCCTACGACGAGGCCGGGGCCGGGCTTCGGGGCCATGCTCTGGCAGCTTCGTTCATGGCGTGGGGCTCGGCAAGCGGGGTCGCGCGCACCCGCTCCAAGCTCATCCCCGCTCGCACTCGAGCGCCGCGAGCAGCAGCTCCAAGCCGAAGCGGAACTCCTCGGCATACGAGGCGACGAGCCCTCGCTCGCCGACCTCGCCCATGACCGCGGCCATCACGGCGGCGAAGTGCGGGAACCTGTCGGCAGGTACGTCGACCTGCATCGGCAGCTCCTTGGGTGAAGTTGGCCTCGGCCAGCTGAGCTCCTGCATGGTGAAGCCGTAGATGTAGCTGTCGAGCAGGAGAAAGGCGCGATAGGCGAGCGTGGCGTCGAAGCCGTCGGCGCACAGCAGCCCGATGATGGCGTCGGCATAGGCGAGGCGCGCGGGCGTCATCGTGGTGCACGACTCGACGACGATCGCCGCCGAGGGGTGTCGCAAGAAGACCTCGCGCGCCGAGAGCGCGCGGCGGCGCATGGCGTCGCGCCACGGGGTACCAGGCGGCGGCACGTCGATCTCGGAGAGCACCAGGTCGGCCACGCCGAGCACGAGGTCGTCCTTGTCGGCCACGTACCGGTAGAGCGACATCGCCTCGACGCCGAGCTTCGCGGCGACACGGCGCATCGAGAGCGCCTCGAGGCCGCCCTTGTCGGCGAGCGCGAGCGCAGTCTTCAACACGCGCTGGCGCGAGAGCGGCGTGCGGGGCTTCGCGACCTTCGCGGTCTCCGTGCGAGTCGCGCTCTTCGTGGGCTTGGCGCTCTTCCTCGGGCTCATGGCGTCGTCGGCCGCCGAGCGTAGCGACTCCCGAAGAGAGCGTCCCGAGGGGAGAGCCGAGGCGTTGACAGCGTAACCTTACGCTGTAAGTCTCAGGGTGCCGAGAGACGAGGGGCGAACGATGAAGGTGGCGTGGGTTCCCAGGTATGGTCCTCCCGAGGTGGTGGCGCTGCGCGAGGTCGCGACACCGACGCCGCGCGCGGGCGAAGTGCGCATCGAGGTCTTCGCCTCCACCGTGACCGCGGGCGACTGGCGCATGCGCAGCGGCCTGATGCCGCGAGGCTTCGGCGTCCTGCGTGGGCTGGCGCTCGGCTTCGGCGGTCCACGCAAGGCGGTGCTCGGCACCGACGCCGCGGGTGTGGTCGACGCCGTGGGCGAGGGCGTCACGCGCTTCGCGGTCGGCGACGCGGTGATGGCGTTTCCGGGCATCGCGCTCGGTGGCCACGCCGAACGCCTGATCATGCCGGCCGACGGGCGGCTCGTTCCGAAGCCCGCGAACCTCAGCTTCGAAGAGGCAGCGGCGATCCCCTTCGGTGGCACGACCGCGCTCGACTTCTTGCGCCGCGGCGAGGTGAAGGCCGGTGAGCGTGTGCTCGTGAACGGCGCGTCGGGCAACGTGGGCACCGCCGCGGTGCAGCTCGCCAAGCACCTCGGTGCGCACGTCACCGCCGTGTGCAGCGCGGCGAACGCCGAGCTCGTGCGTTCGCTCGGCGCCGACGAGGTCATCGACTACGCTGTCGAGGATTTCGCCACAGCTGAGGCGCGCTTCGACGTCGTCGTCGACACCGTGGGCAACGCCCCCTACGCGCGTGTTCGGCAAGTGCTCCTGCCCGGCGGTCGACTGCTCGCCGTGCTGGCCGACTTGCCGGCGATGCTCGGCTCCGTATTCCACGGTCGAGCGAGCCAGCACCACGTCGTCGCCGGCCCGGTGGCCGAGCGGGTCGAAGACCTCGTGGAGCTCGCCGAGCTCGCAGCCCGAGGCGTCCTGCGCCCGGTCATCGATCGACGCTTCGCCTTCGAGCAGATCGTCGAGGCCTACCGCGTCGTCGACTCCGGCAGGAAGCGCGGCAGCGTCGTGCTCAGGCTCGACACACGCGCTGCGGAGACGTAGCCGGCGAGGCTTCCTCCCCGGCGCCTGGGAGCGCTACCTTGCGTCGCATGACGGAGCTCGCGTCGCACACGAAGCCCGAGGCCACGCGGACTCCCCAGCTGCGCGCGCTCGAGGCCGCGCTCCGGCTCCTGCACGCCACGGGCGACGCGCTGGGCGCGATCCCCGCGACGGAGCTCGATCTGCGCGGCGCCGCGAGCGCGCTCGAGCGCGCCGTCGGCGCGACGCTCGACGCCTACGATCTGCGGCGCGATCCGCTCGCCGCGTCGCGCGACGCGCTCTCCGCGATCGACGAAGCGCGCCCGGTGGTGCGGCAGGCCGAGGGCAAGCTCGAGGGCGTCGAGCCCATCGTCACCTGGCTCGATCGCGCGCACGGCTGGCTGCTCGTCGCCGAGGACCATTACGCGCGCTACCCGGCGACGGGCGAGCCCGCGCGCGCGCTCGTCGTGGCGGGCCCGCTGCCGCAGCTCTTCCGCATCGACCGGCCCAGCATCACGCCGCGCTATCGCGTCGCCGATCCGCTCGCGCCACCGCCTCCGCCGCCCGAGCCCGTCGATCCCAGCCTGCCTCCGGCCGAGCGTATCGCGCTCGTCAAGGAGCGCGCCGAGCGCGCCCGTCGTGAGGCGCGCGAGAAGCAGTCGGCGCGTGCACGTGCACGCGAGGCGCGGCGGCTCGCGAGCGAAGAGCCGGAGGTCGAGCCTCTGCCCGGCTTCGTGAAGGGCAGCTTCGTGGCGCTCTCGCGGGAGGCCTTCGTCGAGAAGCGCGCGCGCGAGCTCTTCGAGGAGGTCGCGCTGTGCGGCGTGCAGCGCAAGCCGCTGCTCGGCGACATGTGGCGCGACGCCGACACGATCGATCGCCGCATGCTGCGCGCGGTCGACGCCTTCGTGGGCCTCGGCCCCGTGGCGATCGCGGCGCTCGAGCGCCTCGCGATCGACACCCCCGCGAAGGACCCCTCGCGCGGCTTCGCGCTCGCGTTCATCGCGGGCTGCATCGAGGGCCGCGACGGCCTCGCGGCGACCGAGCGCGTCGTGCGTCACCTCGGCCCCGGCGATCCCGAGGTCGCCGAGCTCGTCGGCGGCGCGCTGAAGCTCGTGCCTCACCCCGGGCTGGAGACGATGCTGCGCGCGTGGCTGAGCGACGAAGACCCCGCGCTCGGCCCGATCGCCATCGACGTGCTCGGCTACCGCGGGCTCGCGACCGAGGCCGACTTCACCGCGGCCTTCGCGCGCAGCGACGCGGCATGGCTCGGGCCCGCGCTGCGCTGGGCCGCGCTCGGCCCGATGGAGCACCGCATGCTCGCGCGTGGTGTGGTCGAGGCGCTGCGTGAGACGAAGGATCTCGCGCTCGCGCAGGCCGTCGCCTGGGCCTTCGTGCTCGGTGGGCTCGGCGCGGGCGTCGACGAGGTGGCGCGCTGGCTGGGCGGTCCGAACGAGGCCGCGGTGCTCTTGCCGATGGCCGTCTCGGGTGAGCGTGAGCACGCGCTCGCGCTGGTCGAGCTCGTCGCGAGCGCGCCCACCGAAGAGAAGCTGCTCGCGCTCGGCTTCGCGGGGCCTGCCGAGGCGCTGCCGGTGCTCGTGGCCACGCTGTCGAAGCGCGAGGCCTCTCCGGAGGCGAAGCTCGCCGCCGCCTTCGCTCTGCAGCGCATCACGGGCCACGAGCCCTTCGAAGACGTCGACCTGCCGCCGGAGAAGCTCGACGTAGCGGAGCCCGCCGATCCGCCTGGCCTGCCCGACGACAAACCCCGCCGCGCGAAGCAGCTCAGCGATCCGCGCGATCGCCCCGACGACGGCGCGCCGGATCGCATGCGCCTGCCGTCGACGCGCCCACACGTCTGGGAGGCCTACCTGCGCCAGGAGGGCGCGCGCTACGCGAAGGAGCGCCGCTACCGACGAGGGCGGCCCTACACGGCGGCGATCGTCTTCGAAGAGCTCGACGGCTACGCGGTCACACCCGCCGAGCGGCGCCTCCTGCACGCCGAGCTCGTCGTGCAGAGCGGCGAGCACCTGCGCTTCGATCCGCACGACTTCGTCGCCGCGCAGGAGGCCTCGCTGCGCGCCTGGGCGCCGATCGCGCACCGCGCCTCGAGCCAGCCAGGCGCCTACACGCGCGGCAGGCGACGCTGAGCGCGGCGCGCTCGAGCGCGAGAGCTCAGGGTTTGGCGCCCGCGGTCGGCATGCGCCGCAGAATGTGGTTGTGCAGGCCGATCAGGAGCGCGGCGAGATCCGGGTCGTCGCCCTTGAGCTCACGCTGCGCGACGAGCCCCATGGTGACGCGGTCTTTCTGCTGCTGCGTGAGATCCTTGCCGCCGGCGGTCCATTGCTCGATCGCCTTGAGCTGGTTCGAGAGCGCGAGGTAGGTCGGGTCGGTCGGGTCGGCCTGCAAGAGCTGGCCGATGCCGTAGAGCGCGTCGCGCAGCCCGACGTCGAACTCGAGCCGCGTGATCATGTCCGGGATCTTCGGGAACGTCATGGCTGCTCGGCCTCAGGGCGTGCCGCTCGGTGTCGCCGGGTTGTCGGCGGCGATGCGATCGCGCGTATCGTTGTCGACGGTGTACTGCTTGCCGCCACCGGCGGTGGAGCGCGGGTTGGCGGGATCGGTCCAGGTGTCGTTGATCGGCGCCGCGGTGCTGCTCAGCGCCTGCCCACCCGAGGTGGTGTCGAAGCTGCGGTGCGTGCGGTGCGCAGGGTCGTCGTTGAGGCCGACCTGATCGCCCGTCTGACCGGGCACGGGCGAGAACCAGTTGCCCGGGCCGCCCGGCGTGCCCGGCGGCGCACCTCGCTGCTGACGGCGCACGTATTGATCCATCGTGTCGGGCGGGGGGAAATTCACGACCTCGACCGGCTGGCTCATGTCGAGCCCGTTGCGCGCCGACGGCCACTCTGCGCCCATGCCGCGCGACTCGAAGAAGTCTTGGCCGACCTTCTCGCGCGCGGCTCGCTGCTCGGGTGAGTTGCCTGGCTGACGCGCGAGCTCGCGCTCCTCGGCCGTGGGCGCGTTCGGGTTCGGCGGCGCCGCGCTCGCGCCAGTGTTCGATCCACCGCCGCCCGAGCCTCCACCACCCGCGGGGCCCTGCGTGCCTGGCGCGCTCGGGCCGCCGCCTCCGCCGCCACCTGCGCCGCCGCCTCCGCCGCCCGCGCCACCCGCGCCGCTCGCCGTCGCGCCCGCGCCGACCGTGATCGCCTTGTTGGAGATGCACATCGACGTGGTGATGCCCATCATGCCGAGCTCGCAGAGCACGACCGGCGCACCCATGATGATGAAGATGGGCCCGCCGGTGTTGAGGCTCACGACCTCCTTCAGCGTGCCCGGCTCGTTGCCGTTGCAGCTCTTGATGACGCTGCCGGTCGTCGCGATCTTCGAGCCGTTGATCTTGGTCCGCATCGGCGGATCCGTGATCCCGTTCGCCGCCATGCCGAACACCGGGTAGGGGATCGGCAGCGGGCTCGGCGCTGCAGGCGTGATGCAGACGCTCACCGCGTTGGGCACGAAGCTGTGCCCACTCTTCTCGGTGATCGTGTCCATCATCAGCGCGGTGACTTTGCCCATGCCTTCCCTCGTGCTGGCTCGCGCCCGGAGGGAGCATACGCCCAGACTCGGGCGCTCGGGTACCCACCTCCGCGCCCAGGGTGTGCTCGCTGCGAGCCCGCTCCACGAGCCGCGAGCGCTGTAGGATCTCCGCAGCCCCACCATGCACATGCGCAGATCGCTCCTCCTCCAGGCCACCACGCTCATCGCCACGCTCGCGCTCGCGCTCGCCGCCTGCGGCGACGACGCCTCCTCGAGCGGCAGCGGCGGCGCGGGCGGCGCGAGCGCCTCCACCGGCTCGCTCCCGACCGGCCCCGGAGCGAGCACGACGAGCGGCAGCACGGGCGGCGCGGGCGCAGGCGAGCCCGTCGCATGCGACGCGAGCGACACGCACGAAGGCGAGGGCACCTACTACGACGCGGACGGCTCGGGCAACTGCAGCTTCCCCGCGACACCCGCCGACCTGCTCGTCGCGGCCATGAACCAGATCGACTACGCCGGCTCGGCCGCCTGCGGCGCCTGCATCCGCGCCACCGGCCCGAACGGCGAGGTCACCGTGCGCATCGTCGATCGCTGCCCGGAGTGCCCCCAGGGCGACGTCGACTTCTCCCCGGAGGCCTTCGAGCAGATCGCCGAGCTCTCCGCGGGGCGTGTGCCCATCAGCTGGCAATGGGTGCCCTGCGTGGTCGACGGCCCCCTGAGCTACCATTTCAAGGACGGCAGCAACCCCTTCTGGACCGCCGTGCAGGTGCGCAACCACCGCCACCCTGTCGCGAGCTTCGCCTTCCGCCCTGCGGGCGGCGGCGCATGGATCGACGTGCCGCGCCTCGAATACAACTACTTCGTCTACGCCGAGGGCATGGGCGACGGCCCCTTCGATTTCCGCGTGACCGACGTCTACGGCGGCGTGGTCGAAGACACGGGCATCGCCCTCGGCGACGACGTCGAGCGCAGCGGCGCCTCGCAGCTGCCGGTCTGCGAGGGGGGTTGATCGAGCGCTCGCACCGCGCCGCAGAGCTCGCGCTGCCCCACGCGCGTCGCGAGCGTGAGGCGCACCTCGAGGGTTTCGTCGCGCGCCCCGAGGCGCAGACGCGCATCGAGGCCGCGCTCGGGCGTTCGATCCGAGGCGGCTACGCGCTCGTCCTCGGTGGGCCAGGCGCGGGCAAGTCCGCCTTGCTCGCCGAGCTCTCGGAGCGGCACGAGGCGCCCTTCCACTTCCTGCGCAGCCACCGCGATCCTGCGCGCTTCGTGCCCTCGCTCATCGCCCAATGCGACAGGCTCGCCGAGCTCGCGGGGCGGGCCTCGCCCACGCGGCGAGGCCTCGACGCCGACGAGCTGAGGAACGAGCTCGTCGACGCCCTGCGGAGGCTGAGCGAAGCGCGTGGCCACGCGCTGCTCTCGATCGACGGCCTCGACGAGCTCGAGCAGCTCGAGCCCACGCTCGCGCATCTTCCGTCGGTCCTGCCGCCGCATACGACGATCCTGCTCTCGTCGCGCCCCGACCGGCGCGCGCTTCATCGACTGCGCGCGAAGCTCGCGCCGGTCGCGGAGATCGAGCTCGGTCCGCTCGAGCTCGACGAGGTGCGGCGCGCGATCGCGCTCTGGCTCGGGGAGCGCAGCCTCGGCGTGGAGCCGGACTGCGCGGAGCGCCTGCACGCCGCGACCGGTGGGCAGGCCTGGTTGGTGTTCCGTGCTCTGCAGCGCGCTCGCCTCGAGGGCAGGCTCGAGATCGCGAGCGCTCGCGCCGACGCGAGCTCCTGGCACGAGGATCTCCACGCGCGCGCGGTCGAGCGAGGCGGCCCGCTCGTCGCCGCGCTCGTGGAGCTGCTCTCGGTCGCGCGCGAGCCCGTCACGTTGGCCGCTGCGCAGACATGGCTCGCCCACGACGCTCGCTTCCGCGAGCTGTCGCTCGCCGAGCTGCGCCACGCCGTCGAAGGCCTGGGCGAGCTGCTCGAAGGTGGGGGCACCGAGCTCTTGCGGCTGTGGCACGCGAGCTACGCCGAGCACGTGCGTGAACGTGTGCTCGGGGAGCGCGGCGTGCAGCGCCACCACGCCTTCGTGGCGCGCGCGCTCACGGCCCAGCCCGACGAGGACTACGCACGAAGACACCTCGTGGCGCACCTCGTGTACGCCGGGCAGCAGCTCGAAGCGAAGGAGCGCGCCGAAGATCCAGCGCGCCTCGCCGATCGCGTCGGCCGAGGCGAGCTGCCCGAGCTCTTGGCGGAGCTCGCGCGGGTCGACTCCCCGCTGCACGCGCCGCTGCGCAGGCACGCGGCGCTCTTGCAGCGGCGACCGCTCGCGCTCGCGAGCCTGCTCGCGCTGGAGCTCGGCGCCGAGGCGCCTGCGCCCTCTGGAGCGCGCCTCGCATTCGTCGACGGCGGCCCGCTGCGCGCGACACCGGCGATCGGCGCCTTGTTGGGCCACGAAGACGAGGTGCTCGCGCTCGGCGCTTCGCCCGATGGGTCCCGACTGGCGAGCGCCTCGGCGGATGGAACCGCGCGGCTCTGGGCGAGGGACTCGGCGCTGCTCACGTGGAGCGTCAAGCTCGGGACGCGCAGGGTGCTGTCGCTGGCGTGGTCGCCCGACGGGCGGCAGATCGCCTTCGGCAGCGACGACGCGGGTGTCGTGCTGCTCCACGCGGCCACCGGGGAGATCGTGGCGCGCCACGCGCACGCTTCGCCGGTGTGGGGGCTCGCGTGGCTGCGCGGCGACGCCCTCGCCTGGGCCGGGCGAGACGGTTCGGTCGAGCTGCGCGCACCGAGCGGCGCGCTGCTTTGGTCGGGTCGCGTGAAGACGCAGCTGAGCGCGCTCGCGTCTTCGCCCGATGGGCAGTCGCTCGCGGTCGCGGGTGCACGAGGCGGCGTGACGATCTTGCGCTGGCGAGGGAGCCTCGCCGCCGAACCCGAAGCGACGCGTATTCGCTCGGAGCTCGAGGCCACGGTGTGGGGCCTCGCATTCGATGGCGACGAGCTCGGCTTCGTGCGTCACGACGGCGTGGTCGAGCTGTGGAGCGTGCCCACCGAGCCTGGCTCGGAGCCGCGGCCTCGGGCTGCGCTCGAGCTCTTCGACGAGCGCCCCTATGCGATCGCGAGATCCGTGGGCGCTTGGCTCGTCGGCACGAACACAGGCGTGGTGCACACCGTGCGCGAGGCCGACGGGCAGCTCGTCGTGGAACGCAGCTTCGCCTGCGACGTCGGCGCCGTCGGCGCGCTCGCGGCGATCGACGACGAGCTCTGGATCGGCGGCGCGAGTGGGCGCATCGAGGGGCGCTCGGGGGGCGGGCTCGGTGTTGCTGAAGGAACGGCCGCGGAGCGAGCGCCTCGAAGGCCGCACCACGCGGTGATCTCGGCGCAGCGCGACCACCACGCGATCGGCGACGACGAAGGCCACGTGCGCCTCGTGGGACTCGACGGTCGCGAGCGCTGGCGAAAGCGCGTGCTCCACACTCCGGTCGCGGCGCTGCACCTCGAGGCGCGCTGGCTCGCGGCGGGCGGCGCCCAGGGCGAGCTCGGGCTCTCGAGCCTCGGCCCACGTGGTCTCACGAGGCCGCTTCGATGCAACGCGCACGAGGCTGCCATCACCTGCGTGCGCGTGCTGCCGGAGGCTGCAGCGGTGCTCACCGGCGCACGCGATCACAGCCTGAGGAGCTGGAGCGTCTTCGGCCTGCGCCCGATCGCGAGCGTCGAGCTCGCCGCCAGCCCGCGTACGATCCACGTCTCGCCCGACGGCCGAACGGCCATCGTCTTCGAAGTCGGGGGCGGCTGCAGCTCGTTCGCGCTACCGAGCCTCGAGCGATTGCATTCGTTTTCGATCGACGCCGAGCCCGTCGGCGTGATCTTCGACGGCGAGGCCGTCGCACTCGCCGTGGCCCGAGACGGCGAGCTCGTGCTGCAATCCTTGAGCTCCGGCGGCGCGAGCGTATCGAGCAGCGCACGGGAGCAGGCCCAATGGCTCGTCGCCGGCTCGAGCCCGGCCGGTCGCGCGCTCGGCCTGCTCTCGACCGAGGCCGCCGTGGTCGACGGGCGGGGTCGCATGCTCGCCTCGGCGCCGCTCGGCCTCCGGCGCTGGGTCGACACGCCGGATCCTGCGAGGTGGCTCCTCTTCGACGGCGACGCGCCGCGCCTCTTGGTGCTCGAGCACGCGAACGGCTGAGCGAGGCGCGCCGAGCCACGATCGACTTCACTTCGCCGAGCGGGCTGATACCGTCCGCAGGCATGGGGACCTTTCGAGACCTGCAAGCCAAGATCGAAGCGCTGCCCGACGCGTCCTTTCGCGTCGGCAACTCGGCGAAGAGGCCACCCACGGAGGCCGAGCTCGCGGCGCTCGAGGCGAGGCTCGGGCGCCCGCTCGCGCCCGCCTACCGGGAGCTGCTCGCGGCCTGGGGCGTCTTGATCGTCGAGGTGCCCGAGGGGGTCTGGCCTCGGCCCGTGGCGTACGAGGTGCTGCCAGCCTGGCGCTTCCAGTACGGCTTCCAGCTGCTCGGCGTAGGCGCGGCCGTGCCTCCGGCGCTCTCGATCGAGGGCGCGCGCACACCCGAGCTCGACGCGCTCGGCGCACTGCCGTTCCTGCGGCGCCAGGGTGTGCCCGGGCTGGTCGTGTCGACCGCGAAGGGGTTGGCGAGCTGGCGGCCGGGCGATCCC
The DNA here is from genome assembly GCA_938004785.1 of uncultured Polyangiaceae bacterium. Taxonomy (GTDB): domain Bacteria; phylum Myxococcota_A; class Polyangia; order Polyangiales; family Polyangiaceae; genus CALKVW01. The sequence goes on along the minus strand of CALKVW010000207.1, from coordinate 14,347 downwards.
GAGCTCGAGCCGCTCGAGCAAGACGAGATCGATTGGATCCTGCTCGAAATCGCCGATCTCGAGGACGGGGTGTCGAAGCTCGAGAGCGCCTCGGCCGACGCCGCCACGCTCGTCGCCGCCGTGCGCGCCGCGGGCTTCGAGGGGCCTCGCGCCTCCGACGCAATCGACGCCTTGAAGAAGAGGCCGAGCGCCGAGCTCGCGCCCTTCCTCGTCGAGCTCGCGCGAGGCATGCTCATCGAAGACGCGAGCCAGGCCATGGGTTGCCTCGACGTGATCGCGGCCGCCGGCGCGGAGGCTTTCCCTGCCGTCGCCGAGCTCGTCTACGAGCACTACGGCCGGAGCGACGACCCCTACGTGCTCGAGCTGCTCGGCAAGGTGCGCGACGTCTCGCCGCGCGCGCTCGAGCTCTACGCGGAGGGCCTGCGGAGCGACGACGACGACACCCGCGAGCACGCCGTCGCTGCGGTGCTCGCGGTCGCCGAGCTCGAGGCGGCGCGCGCGCTGCTGAGCACCGTGGACGAGCTGCTCGACGACGGCGAGCTCGAGGACGAAGCGGCAGTGCAGCTGGTCGCGCTCGGCGGCGCGCTCGGGTCGCCCCGCTTCTTGAAGCGCGTCTCCGCGGTGATCGAAGACGCCTCGAGCGACGCCGATTTTGCCAGGGCGCTGCGCGCCTTCGTCAAGGCCGGAGCCGATCTGAGCTCGCTGAGGAGCGCGCTGCTGGCGCGCTTCGGCGAGATGTCGCCCACCGAGCGCGACGCGCTCGAGGCGGTCGAGGCGCTCACGAGGCTCGGTATGGTCGACCGCGCGGCGATGCGCCCGGTGGTGGATCACTTCCAAGCGCGCGGAGGCAACTGGGCCAAGCGCGCCGAGAAGCTCCTGGCGAGCTGGGGCGGCTGAGCGGCGCAGGCTCGCGAGCGCGCTGCGCCTTTCGCCGCTTCAGGCGGCGCGGGCCTCGAGCCTCGTGGGCTCGCTCCCGCGCTCGCCTCGCCGGTACCGACCGGGCGCGACGCCATGGCGGCGTTTGAAGGCCTTGGCGAGCGCGAACTCGGAGCCATAGCCCACCTCTGCAGCGATCGCCGCGAGGCCCTCGTCACCCTCGAGCAGGCGCAGGCGCGCGAGCTCGAGGCGATGCTCGCTGAGCCAACGCAGCGGCGGGGCGCCCACGGCGAGCTTGAAGCGACGCGCCAGCGCAGCACGCGACAGCCCCGCGACGCGCCCGAGCGCGCTCACGGTCCAGCGACGCGAGGGCTCGGCCCGCATCGCGTCGAGCGCGCGCTCCACGTAGGCGTCGCGGGTGTCGTTGGCCGGGGTCGAGGCCCAGCTCGGCCCGAGCGTGCGCAGCCTGCTCGTCATGGGTCGAGAGCATGCCCGAAGCACCCGCGCAGGTCGACGCAGGCCGCCCACGATCGAGACGCTCGGACATGCGCGCGCGCAGATCGAGACAGCGGGACATCTCTCTGCGCGCCTCGGACATGGCCCCCGAGGCCCCGAGTCGCGCAGGCTCTGGCCATGGCCGACGACGAGACCCTCGACCCCGCACCCGGCTCCACGCTCAGCGCGCGCGCGCTCTTCGAGGCACGCACCGTGCTCGTCTACGGCGAGGTGGATACGCGGCTCGCGCGCGTGGTCTCCAGCGAGCTGCTCGCGCTCGCGTCGACACCCGGCGCGCCGATACGCATCCTCGTGCACTCCCAGGGCGGGCACGTGGAGGCCGCCGACACGATCTACGATCTCATCCGCGCCGTCGCGCCCGACGCGCGCGTGATCGGCACCGGCTGGGTGGCGAGCGCGGGCGCGCTCATCTACGCGGCCGCGCAGCGAGAGCACCGCTACGCCCTGCCCAATACGAGGTTTCTCCTGCACCAGCCGCGCGGCGGTGTGAGCGGGAGGGCCTCGCACATCGAAATCGAGGCGACGCAGATCGCGCGCATGCGCGCGAGGCTCGACCGCATCTTCGCCGAGGCCACCGGCCAGCCCATCGAGCGCGTCGCGCGCGACACCGAGCGCGACCACTGGATGGATGCCCAAGAGGCGCGCGTCTACGGCCTCGTGCATCGCGTGATCGAGCGCCTCGACGAGCTGCCGCGCGGCTGAAGCCCGGGGCGCTCCACCCGAGGAGGTGGACCTCGCGGCCGGGCGAGGTCAGCATGCGCGCCGTGCGCTACGAAGGTCGCATCTACCGCCCGCCGAGCGAGGCCGACGCGTTCATCTTGCAGGCCACGATCGGCTGCTCGTGGAACCACTGCACCTACTGCGACATGTACCGGGAGAAGAGCTTCCGCGTGCGGTCGCTCGAGGAGATCCTCGCCGACGTCGAAGCGACTCGGCGGCTGCACGGCGCAGAGATCGAGAAGGTCTTCGTCGCCGACGGCGACGCCCTGGTGATGGAGCTCGACCATTGGGAGCCCATCTTGCGCGCCTGCCGCGAGGCCTTCCCTCACCTCAGGCGCGTGAGCGCCTACGCCACGGCGATGACCTTGCTCGACAAGTCCGAAGCCGAGCTCTCGCGCCTGCGCGCGCTGGGGCTCGACCTGCTCTACATCGGCCCCGAGTCGGGCGACGACGCCACGCTGAAGCGCATCGCCAAGGGCGCCACCTACGCCGATCACGTCGAGGCCGCGCGGCGCGCGCACGCCGCGGGGATCAGGCTCTCGGCGATCTTCCTGCTCGGCGTCGCTGGCGTGGAGCGCAGCGCCATGCACGCCGAGGCCTCGGCCAAGCTCGCCACCGAGATGGACCCAGCCTACGTCTCGCTGCTCACGCTCACGGTCGTGCCCTCGACGCCGATCGCCAAGCTGCGCACCAAGGGCCAGTTCGAGCAGCCCTCGGTGCACCGCATGCTCGAGGAGCTGCGTACGTTCGTCGATCTCGCGCGCCCCACACGCGCCGTCTTTCGCAGCAACCACGCCTCCAACTACCTGCCGCTCGGCGGTCACCTGCCCGACGATCGCGCGCGCATCCTCGCCGTCGTCGACCGCGCCCTCGCCGGCGGCGTGCTCCTGCGCCCCGAGTGGGCGCGCGGGCTCTGAGCGGAGCGGCGGGTCGAGCGCAGCGAGGCGGCCGGACCGCTCGACTACTTCGATCAATCCTCGATGCGTAGACCGGGAACGCGGACCATGTGCGCCACGTTCGCCGTGACCAGGACCCCCTCGCGTGCCTGCGCGTGCGCCGCGATCGCAGCATCGAAGTCCTCGATGCGACGAGCCCTGCGCTCGAGCGCCGACTTGATGTCGCCGAAGGCCTCGCTGACCTCGTCCGTCCACTCTGCGCGAGACAGCTCCGCCTTCACGAAATCGAAGCGCAACCGCAACGCTTCCCTCCGCTTGGACCGTGGCAATCGAGCGATGCCGTAGGCGATCTCCGCAAGCACCGGCTGCGGGACCAGCACCTCTTGCTTCGCCGTGCCACGCAGGCGAGCGAGTGTCCGAGCGTCGCCCTTCATGATCGCCGACACGGCGTTGGTGTCGAGGATGTAGCTCACAGCTTCGGCGGCTCCTTGGAGCTTCGACGCGCGCGCACTTCGCCCATCATCTGGTCCACCGCCTCTTCGATGGCCGGGTCCGTCTCCGAGAGACGCTCGAAGAATCCACTGCTCCACTCGTTGGTGTTCGCCAGCTCGCGCTCGAGCGCCCGCACGATGAGGCGGTTCCGGCTGACATTCAGCGCGCGTGCGCGCCGGTCGACGGCATCGAGCAGAGGCTTGGGGAGATGGATGCTCGTCGGCATGACTATACCGGCGACTATACCTGGCGCTCGTAGACGAGCAAACCACCCTGGACCGGCGCCAGGGGCGTAGGATCTGAGCCAAGCGGCGCTAGGGACCATGCACGACGAGCTCGACCTCAGGACCTTGCCGCTCTTCTGGCAGCCCACCGGCGACGCGAGGTTCCCCTACGTCGCGCACGCGCGCAACCGGCGCTACGTGTTGCGCCTCAACGACTTCCCCGCCGAGCCACTCTATACGCTGATGCTCGACGAGGAGGCGCTGATCGATTTCGACGACTGGCCGAGCGCCTGGATCAGGCCCGCGTCGCCCTAGGCGCCGCACGAGCCGGAGCGGCGCGGGGGGGTGAGGAACGTGGGGCGGGCGGCCAGACTCCTCGCTCGACGGCGCCCCGCGCGAGCGCTCAGCGCGGCGCTCCTCAGCCGCAGGTCGCGAGCGGCGGCCTGGGGACGCAGGTTCCGAAGACGCCGCCTTTGATCTCGCAGCTCAGCTCCGGGAGGCAATCGGTGTCGCGCATGCACGCGCCTTGGTTGCGCTCGAGCGCCCTGCATTTGCCCTGATAGCAGGAGGAGCCCTGCGCGCAGGTGTGGAGGTCGAGCTTGCACGGCGCGCCGAGGCCGCTCGGCGGCAGGCACGCGTACTCCGACGGATAGCCGTCGGAGGTGCTGAAGGTCATGAAACACCCGAGCCCCTCCTGGCAGCGCGGGTGCTCGTCGGGGTTGCCGAGCAGCCCGCCGGGGAAGGCGTCGCATCGCGCGTTCTTGGCGACCGGTTTCACGCAGCGGTTCTTCAGCATCGCGAGCCCGGGGGCGCATTCCTCGGCCCAGAGCACCGGCGCGCCCTCGCCGGCTTTGCCCCTGAGCACGCCGCTGCACTCAGGCACCAGGAAGAACGTGAAGAAGGTCGTCTTGCCGCCGCGCCTCTTCGCGCCCTCGATGCAGCGCGCGGCGACCTCCGGGTGAAACTCGACCTTCGCGGACTGCACGCGCATCGAGCACTCCTGCGAGGCGGTGGCGAGGTTCTTCACGCGATCGGTCGACTCGACGTTCGCCCGCTCGGAGTCGGCGCATTGGGCCATGTTCTCCTCGCCGATCTTCACCGCCTCGGCGCAGAAGGCCTCGCGCGTGAGCCCGGTGGGTGCGGCGGCCGCGGAGGCGGCGGGCGCAGCGGATGAGGCGGCTGAGGCGGCTGAGGCGGATGCGGCCTGCGTCGGCGCGGCGGCGGGTGCCGAGGCGGGAGGGTTGGCGCTGGCGGTCGCGGTGGGAGCGGCGTCGCCGCCGCTGCCGCAAGAGATGGTGAGGAGCGCGCAGAGTGCGGCGAGGGCTTTCACGAGGGAATGCATACCGGGTTCGGTGGCGGCGTGGGCGCGGCGACGCGCGCGAAGGAGCTGGCTTCGCGCGGTGGTCAGCGCCAACGCGGGTGGCGCGCTCCTCATTCCTCGAGCGCGAAGGCGCAGTCGTCTCGGCACGACCACATCAGGTCTTGCCAGCAAGGCTGGGCGGGCAGCGGGCCGTCGCAGGGGAACAGGCCCGAGGGGCCGAGGCCCGCGCAGCACTTGGCGCAGATGCGACCCTCGGCCCAGATCTGCGTCGCCTGCCCCTCGGTGCCGCTGACCGCGGCGTCGATGCGGCCGTCGGTGCGTCGCGAGAGGCGCACCTCGAGGACCCTGCCGATGTAGTCCCCTGGCAGGAACCACTCGAAGCTGAGCGTGCCCTCGCTCGACCGGAGCACCGTCTCGTCGCCTTCGACGCTCCATCGCATCGCCCAGCGCCCGCAGGTGTCGCAGCCCATGATATCGAGCTGCGCTTGGGCGCCGCCATCGAGCGAGAGGTTCATCGCGTCGGCTGCCCCCTCGAGGTGCAGCACACCCGCGATGGGGCCCGCGCTCGGCTCGCGCTCCGGCACTGGAGGCAGACAGTCGACCTCTGCGCCAACGTCGCTGCCTCCTTGTGACACCTCGGTTGGCGGACGCGTGCCGGCGCCTTCGCATCCAAGCACGCCGATCGCGGCTCCTACGAGCGACCAGGGGTTTCGCGCAAAGCGTTGCAATCCTCGCATGCCGAGCACCAGTGCAAGGACGGGGCCGCCGGCAGTCGAGGCGACCTGGGCGCGCGCTTCGCGGCGCCTCAGGCCGTCGGGACTCGTTCGGGCAGCCCGCTCCCTTCGAGCGCGGCGAGCGAGCGGCGGAGATTGTCTCGCGCGCGTGCCTCGAGCCGGTCGTGGAAGTGAGCCGTCGCGTAGATCCTGGGGCGCTCGAGGAACGAGCGCAGCACCCGCGCGCGCCCTTCGCGGTAGGCCGCATCGGGCACCCATTCGTACTCCCGTCGGACCTGCGTCTCGTAGGCGTCGAACCTCGCGCGCTCCGCGCCGAGGATCGACAGATCTACGTCGACCAGCAGCGCGGAGTCGCCCGGCTCGGGCATGGCGTCGTGCTTGGTCGCGAGCACCAGCGCGGCGACCCGATGCGCGAGCTCGGCCGAGGCGCCCGCGGCGAGCAGCACACGCTCGGCCCAAACGGCGCTTTGCTGCTCGTTGTCGCTTGCGCGCGGGTCGTAGACGGCATCGTGGAACCACAGCGCCAGCGCGACCTCGTGGGGACGGGCGGCGAGCGCGCGAGCCTCCTCGAGCTGAGCGAGGCACTCCCCGAGATGTTCGAGCGTGTGGTAGGCGCGGTGCGGCTCGCCGTAGCGAGCACACAGCTCGGCGTGTACGCCCTCGGGTGGCCTGAGCCCCAATCCGACGAAGTGAGCGACCCAGCGTTCGAGCCCGAGCATGGGCTTCAGCGTACACGCGGCGTCGTCCGGCCCGACGATCGACGGGTGAGGGCGGAGGATCGCGGCGAGCGACCTTCGCGCGGTGGGCGAGAGCTACCGAGCCCGCGAACCAGTGTATCCATCCGGTCTCGATGCGTCGACTCCTCACCCACCTCGCACAGTTCAGCGCCTTCTCCAGGCAGGGCGAGGTCTTGTGCACCCGCGCCCTCGAGTTCTTGCTCGAGGACGCGAGCCTGCGCGAGGCGTTCACGCGCCACGTGTGGCCCGGCTGCCCGGACGAGCTCGCGCGCACGCTCCAATGGCGAGCGGAGCTTCGCCAACCAAACGGTGGGCGCCCCGACCTCGAGGCCACGACGAGCGAGAGTGTGCCGGTCGTGAAAGTGGAGGCCAAGCTCGGCGCTGCGCTGACCAAACCGCAACTCGAATCGTACGCGGGCGATCTGAACCAGCGAGGCTCACACCACCGCGTGTTGGTCGTCCTGGTCCCGCGCTACCGCGTCATGGAGGCCAGGGCGTCGCTGGTAGATGCGCGCATCGCGGCGCCGATCACCGCGAATGTCTGCGTTTGGGAGGACGTGATCGGCGCCCTCGAGCGCGCAGCGTCCGGACCCGTCGCGGGTGACCTCTCGCAGTTCTCCGCGATGTTCCGCGTGCTGTCGGGTGACGACGTCGAACCACTGGCCGACGAGCAGGCGGTCCGCGCGTGGCGTGACCGAGAGACCGCCTTCATCACCTACGTCGACCGTGCCACCCGTGAGCTGAGTGCCGCGGTGAGCCCGAAGGTTTTGCCCCTTGGCCTCGAACTGAAGGTGAGGCGTGGCGGAGAGATTGAGGGGAGCGACTCCGATGTCGAGCCCACGTCGGCGGGCGCTGGCGAGTCCGCTACGCGTGTCCCTGCGGGTGAGTACCTCCGGCGGTACGTGCTCGTCGAGCGTCGTCCGACGACCGACACCTACTACTCAATCGGCGTCCGCGACCCCTTCGCGTCCTACCTGACGCCGATCTGGCTGCGCTTTCACCGCGACACCGGCGACTTCTCCCGCGTCCGCGACAGGCTCCGCGAGTTTCGTCACGCGCTCCGACTCGTCGAGTCCGGGGGGCACGTCTGGATTCCCATCGACGTGCCCCTGCGCGCAGAGCGAGAGGCGGTGGTCGCTTCGATCGTGGCCGAGGCGAAGCGGATCGTCGACATCGCGCGAGCCCCCTGAGGGGTCGACGTCCGAACAGAAGGGAATCGCGGCAACCTCGAGCGACCGCTCGGCGGGACGAGGCGCCGACGTACCGCGAGGACGATCCGAACCCGGTACGTTGGGCTAGGTCACGAAGTCTGCGCTCACGCGAGATCGTACGCGGGCCACAGCGATGCGCGCGCAGCGCACTGGGGACAGTCCTTCGCTTCGACGGCCGACCAGCGGGCCACGAAGAGCGCTGAGACGTCCTTCCTCGAGTCACGAACTTCGCGTGATGCGCAAAGCGAGACGACTCCCACTGCTTTGGCCTTCTGGGCTCGGATGATTGCCTCGAGTGTCTCGAGTGAACCTCCGGTGGTGATCATGTCGGACACGAGAAGAACCCGGTCTTTGGAGTTGATCGCCTGCCCTTCTTCCAACGACTCGATCGGCCGACGCCGCCCATCGACCTTCGACACCGCCAGACGAACGCCGAGCTTGCTGGCCAACGCCGTGGCCAACGCACGACCAGCGTTCCCGGCTACTAGGCAGACCGTTGCCCTCGCCGCCGGTTGCACCAGGGCAGCCATCCGCCCGGCCCAGTACTCCGCGTCATCTGGTCGGAAGGCGAGCTGGCTGACGCGGAGGAAGAAATTGCTGTGACGACCACTCTGCAGCCGAAAGTGCCCTTCGAAGAGCCCTGCCGCGCCCACGATCCGCTGCGAGGTGTCACGATCGATCGGTGCCCCGGTCGCTGACGACAGAAGCTCCTCGACCCTTTCCGGACGGTCGATCTTCACGCCGCCAGTCCGATCCGGGACACCGTGACGTGGCTCGAGTCCACAACCGCGAGCAGCCACCATTGCTTGCCCGGCGTCGACCGCGCCAAAGTGTCGGCGAGCGAGTGGTCGGGAACGAGGGCGGGAACCGACAGCAGGTCGTGCCGCTTCTGAATGACCGTCGGCGAGACGACCTCCGCCGGGGGGTAGTCGACGTCTCGCAAGCGCTGGTCCCACTCGCGGTGCCCTCCGACGAGCAGGAACCCCTCGGGCTTCAATGAGCTGGCCTTGAGAGCCTTCTTCAAGGCGGCGGACTTCACGGCTGCGGGGTCTGGACCCGGGGCCTCCCCCTCCTGAAGCCACTGAGCCGTTCCGTCATCGTGCCGGTCGACGAGCTGGTGGATCTCGGCGGCCTCGAGAACCGCCGCCACGATGGCTTCGAGGCCATCCGTTTCGCCCACTCGCTGGGCCATGCGAACCAAGTCCGTCGTCGGGAGCCTGCCGCCACCTCGGAGGTCAGCGAAGACGCAGGCCGCGACCTTCGCCACCATGAGTGGATCGCGGTTCGTCGTAGCCCGATGGCGATCGGCGAGAAGAAGGCCACGCGCAGTCAACGCGCGCGGCCGCGACTTGTCGTTGGCCGCCTCCGCCCGTTCAACCAGACCGGCGGCTTCGAGCTCCGCGAGCCGGCGCACGATGCCGCCGGCGTCGCGTCCCAGCGCACGCTCGAGGTCGGTCGGCCCGCGCGGCCCGTCGCGTAGCGCGAGCACGAGCACACGCAGGATCTCCTTCTCCATCGTCGCGTCCTCGCTCGCGCGACGCTCGAGGTCGGCTCGCTGGGTTTCGATCGCCGCCAGCAGGTCGAGCAGTCCGCGCCAGTAGAGGCCTTCGTCGCCCTTGAGACGATGAGCCAGAGCCACGCGCAAGCGTCGCAGCGCGTCCGAGTCCAGCGCGCCTTCGCCGATGGCCACCCCGAGCTCCGTCACCAGCTCGGCCTCCGCCTCACGCGAAGCGCGCATCGTCTCCGCCAACCGAAATACCTCGGTCGTCGACCTTCCCATCCTGTCCTCGCTCTCTCCAGTCGGCGGGCAAGTACCGCCGGCGCCTCCTAGTCTGGGCGGCCAGAGCGAGGCCGTCAAGCATCCGTCAAGGATCGGCGAGCCTGCGGACGACGCGCCCGGGGACGTTGAAGTCCTTTCGGCGGACAACGTCGAGGCACAGCGCCTCCGACGCCACAGGCCGGCCGAGGATGGCAGCTGCCGGTGCCCGCTCAGACTCGCTGCACATGTTGGCCACGAGCACGTGAGCCTGGGCGTTGTTCGCAAGCTGATGCGCGCCGCTTTCGAAGTCCTGGGTCGTCGGCGAGCACGCAGGCACGAGCACGATCGAGACGCGCAGGTCTTCGAGCACCCGCTTGATCTCGACGTCGATGAAGTCACGGCAGATCGCCACCGCAACCGACCAGTGCCGCCCGAAGAAGATCCGCACGCGAGGCTGCGCCGGCTCGATGTCCTCTCGTGCCTCGACCTCGCCATCGTCGGCCGGCACTTTCATGCGCACGCCCACGATCTTCTCTTGCAGGTCGTCGTGGACTCGCGTGACGAGCCTCGCAACGTTTCTGCGCTCGCCCTCGACGAGCTCATGACTCGAGCCGAGCGCGGCGACGTAGTGCTCCGTCCGGCTTTCGAGGAACGCCCGAAGCGAGTGGACCTCGTCGGTGTCGAGGCAAACCTCCGGCAGGACGAGGATCTGGGCGCCTTCACCCAACGCACCCTCGAGCTGGGCCCGTGCCGCCTCGAGTGCGCTAACCGGTTCCTTCGGACCGATCCCGAAGAAGATGTGCTCGCCGTCGCGGAACTCCAGGGCCGGGGGTCGCAGCGAAGAGGCGCACGACGGAACGACGCAGGCCGCCTTCGTCGCGGAGTCGATGGCGTCGAGCTCGTCCCAGCCCGCAACCAGCTCGAGCTCCATGTGAGCTCGCTCACTCGGCGGCCGGTAGATCGTGAAGCTCGACACGTCCCACCGGGCGCGGAGCGCGGCCGGAGAAGTGGCGAGGTTCGCCCTTCCGTAGAGCTGCTGCAGGGTCTCGAACGGACTGAGCCTGGGCACGAGCCCTCCCTTCCGGACGGTGAGCGGTTGCTGCCCTGCCTCGGCGAGGATCGAGGTTCGGATCTTGTCACCCTCGAGCTCAACGACCGTGAGGGCCACGACACGAGCGGCGACAGCCTCCTGCTCCGGGCCCTCGGCCGCACGCTCGCGGATGAGCTCCAAGAGTGCGTTCACCGCATCCGCCGCGGAGATGCGACCAGTACGCCGGTCGTCGAGCCGGGTGACCGCGAGGCGGCGGACGTCGTGTCGGAAGGACGCGCCGAGGGCTCCCCAGCCCTTCGCCAGGTCGGCGTTGCCCTCCCCGTGCGCGAGCGTCTCCTGAAGGAGTCCACGCATCGTCTGTGCGCTGCCCTCGGGAGATACCCAGCGAGTCACTGAAGCCGTCCCCTGGTCAGCGTCTGATGAGGGCGTGCCGAATCCTCACGCGTAGTCCGCGCGCCTCGAGAAGCGATGCGGGGGACCGCTCCGGCGTTGGTCTTCTCGTCGATGGTGCGTCGGCAGAGCGCCTTGCCCCGCATGAGCTCCCCCAGCATTCGTATCGCTCGATCGGCAGAAGCGTGTCTCCCCATCTCCTCGTCACCCCGTGATCGCTTCTACGGCAACGTCGTCCGAAGGGAAACGATCCGGATGGGCATCGATCGACCCATGGGGATCACATGGATCGCGAAGCCTTGTCGATGGTCCAACACCGATTCAGCTTCGCCGACGACGGCACGGCGCCGTCAAGGGAGGCCACATGGGGCGAAAGAAGGCTGGCGAAACGTGTGATCGAGCGGGCACCTCGAAGACCACGCGGCCTCACGCCTGCTGGTCCTCGAGACGACGGAGGCCTGGCCTGCCCCGACGCATTCACACCAGCGCCGATCTCACCGATGAACGGTGAACGCGATCGATCCCGGAGCGTCCGTCCTCATCGACCGTGTTCGGACTTGGCCCGGCCGTACACGCTGGAGCTCCGCCGTCGGCACCGCAGAGACCTCGCGCGCGGCACGGGCTCAGCCGGGAAGCGGAGGCTTGGTGTAAGACGGTGGCATGTCGGACCACGACGATCCCAACCCCGACGACGAGTTCATACTCGAGCACATGCAGCTCGAGCTGGTCGGACCGGTCATCGAGATCGAGCTGGAGTTGGCGGGGCCACTCGAGTTCAGGTCCCGGCCTGGCGACTTCGACTTCGAAGCTCCGTAGGTCTCGGTCGCCCGGTCCGCTCGTACTCGCCGCGCTCTCCGCTGCCCACTCGCGCGGGGACGCGCACGCGTGCCCACCATTCCCTCCAAGGGAAACCCCTCGAATTGCTCGCACTCGCGCCCACAGTGCTTGCTGCCAAACCGATTGAGCCTCCACCGCTCGTCGTGCTCTCCTCCGCTTCGCGTCCGGGGGGGCGTGAGGGCGCGCGGGGCGTCCATGGTTCCTCCCCGGGGAAGGAACCACGATGGCGACTGCGAAGAAGACGAAGTCCAAGAAGACGGCGGCGAGCGCGAAGCGTGCGCGCTCCGGGCAGGGCAACGGCAAGAGCAATGGCCACGGGCGCTCGTTCGGTGAAGCGAGCGTCGACACCGCGCTCGCAGACCTGAGCGTGTTCGACGATCTCGGCGGCGAGGAGCTCGTCGGTTCGTCGCTCAGCTACGCGCAGCGGCAGATGCTCGGGCGTGTGGCGAGGTTCCTCTCGGGGATCGTGGTCCCGCGCTACCTGCGACGCGCCGTGAGCTCAGGCTACTCGCGCGAGGAGCACGAGGAGCTGTGGAAGCTCTACATCACCGCCGCCGGGCGCGATCAGCCGCTGGCCTTCGCCTTCGCGGCCTACGAGAACGAGGGGTCGAACGGACAGAGCACCGTCATCGCCCAGCTCGACATGTTCGAGAACGAGTGGCTGCCGAAGGCGCGCGCGATCATCGAGAGGCGCGTGCCCGAGGCGAACGTCGAGCGCTTCTTGCAGGCCTTCTTCAAGGACCTCACGCAGCAGCGCTTGGGCCCGCTGGTCATCGACTCGGCGGCGACCTTCCTCGATCGCGTCGAGGCGCTCGCCTCGAGCAAGGAGCCGGGCGCCGACGTCGTGCTCAGCAACCTGCGCGCGCGCGGGCTCACCGAGAGCAAGATCGCTTCCGTGCGCGCGCTCGTCGCGCAGGCGCGCTCGGGCAGGCCCACACAGCGCAAGGACGTCGACGCCGACGCCTGGCAAGCAGCGCAAGACCGCCAGGCGAAGGCCCTGCGCGAGCTGCAGCTCGCCTGGAGCGACTGGGGCACCACGCTGCGCCCGCTCTTCAACGTGCCCGAGCAGATCCAGCTCGGCCTCAGCGAGGTCCGCGTGCGCGCCGAGCCGCAGCCCGCGCCCACACCCGGGCCGGACGCGCCCGTGCCGAGCTGAGCCTCGCCGAAGCGCGGCCGCGACGCGCGGTACGGCGTCGCGCGAGCTGGTCGCCCGCGAGCGCCGATCAAGCGAAATCGGACGCCCGACCCCTCGATGCGACCGCCTTGATCGCCGATTTTGCGATCAAGGCGGTCGCGAGCTCCCAGTTTGTGCTCGCGAGCTCCCAGTTTGTGCTCGCGAGCTCCCAGTTGGAGGTCGCGAGCTCCCAGTTGGAGGTCGCGAGCTCCCAGTTGGAGGTCGCGAGGTCCGAGTTGGAGGTCGCGAGGTCGGTGAGAGCGGCGAGAGCGAGCTCGCGAGCACGAAGTGAGAGCGGTGGAGCGGGAAGCGGGAGCTCGCGGGCGCGAACGGCGAGCGGGAGGGCGCGAACTGCGAGCGGGCGGGCGGGAACTGCGAGCGGGCGAGCGGGAACTGCGGCGCGGAGCGTGGCGCGAGGGAGCTCGCGAGTGCCCGCGCGGAGCCAGAGTGCGCCGCAGGCGCTTCGGGTGGCGGCTCAGCTCGCAGCGGGAGTACAACGGAGGGCGACATGACGCGCGAGCGTGGGCGGACAGCGTTCATGAGGAAGCAGGGCGAGCAAGCCGACGCGACCCCGATGCCGACGGGCACGGTGACCCCGGGAGCGCATCCGTGAGCCCCAGCGAGCGCCTCGACCTGCTGGGCGAGAAGACCGAGCTCGAGCGCATGCTCGAGGAGACGCCCGTGGAGGACGTGCTCGATCGCGCGAGCCTCGAGGCTCGGCTCGCGAGCGTCGAGGCGGCGCTGAGCAAGGCCGAGGGCGAGCAGTGTGACGACGCGCCACTGGGGCCCGCGCCCTCCGATCAGCGCTGAGAGGCCGCTACGGCATCCTCGCGGAGTTCGGCATGGATGCGGTGAACGGCTTCACGGAGCTCGAAGAACACCCCACGGGGCAGCTCACGCTGGACGAGCAGAGCCCGGTGTCTCAAGCCCTCGACCGCACCCAGGCGATCCTTCGAGCCACCCTGGGGACCGACGACGAGCTCGCCGACTCCGCTGCCAAGACCGACCAACGCGCGCTCCACAAGGTCCGCGCCTTCCTCCAGGTGCTCGAGGAGAACGAGGCCGTGTGCGCCGTGCAGCTCGGCGACTCCGTGGTGAGCTTCTCCGACCTCGGCCAGCTGCGGGCCAGCATTCAGCGGCTCAGCCAGGACAACCTACGCGAGAGCATCGAAGAGATCCCCGGTGAGCTCCAAGGCGTGCTGCCCAAGGCCCGGACCTTCGAGTTCCTGCGATCCGACACGTCGCAGGTCATCGTCGGCAAGATCGCCCCGACGGTGGGCGACGCCGACGCGCTCAATCTCCAGCTTCACCGGCCGGTACTCATCAAGGTGCTCGTCACGCGCGTCGGCAACGGGCGACCGAGGTACTTGCTGACCGAGGCGCCGGCGGGGGTGGAGGGCGGGTAGGGG
>CALKVW010000206.1 GCA_938004785.1 uncultured Polyangiaceae bacterium | reverse complement strand
CTCGCTCGTCGGGCACGCCCGACGGATGATCTGCCCCTTCACGACGCACCATGGCGCGCAGGATAGCGCGCGGCGCTGGTCCACGTGGGCTCGGCGCGGCTGGTTGACGCACCGTGACGGGCGCCGAACGATGCCCTGACGATGGAACCTCGAGCATTCACGCCGAGCGCAGGCCCGGGTGCCCTGCGCCGAGGCAGGAACTGCCTCGCGCTCGCGCTCACGAGCCTCGCGCTCGGCGCCTGCAGCGACGACGAAGCGAGCAGCGGACAGGGAGGCGGCGGCGCGTCGCTGCCTTCGAGCTCGGCTTCGAGCGGCACCGGCGGAGGCGGAGGCCAGGGCGACGTGGGCTGCGCTGAGCCCGTGGTGCTCACGACGAGCGCGCTCGCCTTCGACGGAAGCGCAGGCGTCTCGATGGGCCCCGCGCCGGATCTGGGCGCCGACGAGTTCACGCTCGCCGCCTGGGTGCGGCGCGACGCCCTCGGCAGCGAAGCGAGCACCGGCGTCGGTGGCATCCGCCACGTGCCGCTCATCACCAAGGGGCGCGGCGAGGCCGACGGCTCGAACGTCGACTGCAACTACGCGCTCGGCCTCGTGGGCGACGTGCTCGGCGCCGACTTCGAGGACCTCGAGTCCGGCGCCAACCACCCGGTGCTCGGCAAGACGCCGCTCGACCTCGGCCGCTGGCACCACGTGGCCGCCACCTACGACGGCGAGCGCTTCCGGCTCTACCTCGACGGCGAGCTCGACGCCGAGCTGCCGCTCACGGCGACGCCTCGCTACGACTCGATCCAGCACTTCGCCTTGGGCACGGCGATCAACTCGGCGGGCCTGAGCGCGGGTGGCTTCGTCGGCGCGATGGACGAGGTGCGCGTGTATTCGCGCGCGCTCGGCGCGGCGGAGCTGCTATCGTCGATGTACGCAAGCGAGCCCGCAGAGCTCGGGCTCATCGGGCACTATCGCCTCGAAGCGAGCGAGGGCGAGGTGCTCGACGCGAGCGGCAACGACAACCACGGCGTGGGCCTCGCGGCGGGCTTCGTGAGCCCGGGACCCGCGCTCGACCTCGGCCACGCGCCGAAGCTGGGCAGCGTCGCGAGCGAGGCGCTGCCGAGCGGTGGCGCGCGCCTCCGGGCCGAAGCGAGCGATCTCGACGCCGACCCGCTCTACGTCGACTTCTACGTGCGCGAGCTCACGCAGGCCGACGACTTCACGATCGTCGTCCTGCCCGACACCCAATACTACACGCGCAACGCCTCGCCCCCCGAGCGCCCCGTCGCCGACGACCCGGACTATTTCGACGCGCAGACGCGCTGGGCCGTCGACCACCGCGAGGAGCGCAAGGTCGTCGGTGTGTTCCACGTGGGCGACATCATCAACAACGCCGACGTGACGACGCAATGGCTGCGCGCCGACGCCGCCTTCAGGATCCTCGAGGCCGCCACCTCGCCCGAGCTGCCCCACGGCATCCCCTATGGGCTCTCCTTCGGCAACCACGACCAATTCCCTCGCGACGAACCCGGCGCGACGACGGCGGCGAACCAGTACTTCGGGCCCTCACGCTTCGCCGCACGCGCGTACTACGGAGGCAACTTCGACGGCACGAACGACGAGAGCTGGGTGCGCTTCCAGGCCGGCGAGCTCGAGGTCGTCGTCGTGAACCTGCAGTTCGCCCCTGCGCCCTCGGCGGCCGTGCTCGCCTGGGCGAGGCGCGTCTTCGAGACGCACCCGCGCGCGCTCGGCATCGTCAACGCGCACTACATCGTGACCACGGGCGGCAACTTCAGCAGCCAAGGTCAGGCCATCTACGACGCCCTGAAAGACGTGCCCAACGTGCAGCTCATGGCCTCGGGGCACGTCGCCGTCGACGCCCGCCGCACCGACGTGTTCGAGGGCAACGTCATCCACTCGATGCTCTCCGACTACCAGCGCACCGAGCCCGATCCGAGCGATCCGAGCAAGCCGCTCATCGTCGAGCAGTCGCTCACCAACGGCGGGCACGGCTTCATGCGCGCATGGCGGCTCTCGCCGCGCGACCAGAAGCTCTACGTCGAGACCTTCAGCCCCAAGCTCGGTCAGAGCTACACCGACGAGCGCAACGAGTTCGAGCTCGACGTCGAGCTCGTCGGCGCGGGCACGGGCTTCCAGAAGCTCGGCACGGCGGCCGTCGTCGATGGTGTGGCGGCGATCGAGCTGCCCGGCGCCGCCGGCAAGACGCACGAATGGTACGCGGTCGCGAGCGACTGCGTGCACACGACGAAGAGCGAGCTCGTGCTCACGAGGTGAGGCCCGCCGCGCGCGTGTCGGCGCGTGTGGGTACGTCGAGCGCCCGCGAGCGCGGTTCCTCGAGCCGTGACCGAAGCGTGACCGTGAGGGCGCTTTCGTTGCGCGCGCGACGATCTACGCTCGTGGGATGCCCTCCCCCGAAGCGCAGGTCGAGCCCGCCGTGCCCGCGTCGCCGGAGGAGCCCACGCACCCCACGCCGCTGGAGGAGCTCGTGCACGCGCTCACGCACGGCGTGGGCGCGGTGCTCGCCCTCGGCGTGCTCGCGCTCTTGGTGCTGCGCGCGGCCTCGAGCGGCTCGAGCCTGCACGTGGCGACGGCGAGCATCTTCGGGCTGAGCCTCGTCGCGGTCTACGCGAGCTCCACGATCTACCACGCGATCCCGCCGCGCCACGCGCGCGCCAAGGCGCTGTCGCGCATCGTGGATCACGCGGCGATCCACCTGCTCATCGCGGGCACCTACACGCCGCTCGTGCTCGTCGGCATCGGCGGCGCCTGGGGCTGGTCGCTCGCCGCGATCGCCTGGTCGCTCGCGCTCGTCGGCATCATCGTCGAGACCACCTCGCTGCGTCACCGCACGCGCCTCTCGATGGGCATGTACCTCGGCACCGGCTGGCTCGGTGCCGTCGCCTTCCCGCTCTTGTGGTCGAGCATCCCCACGAGCGCGCTCGCGCTCGTCGCGCTCGGCGGCGTCGCCTACACCGCGGGTGTGCCCTTCTTCTTGATCGAGGGCCGGCGCTGGATGCACGCCGCGTGGCACGGCTTCGTGCTCGCCGGCAGCGCGCTGCACGTCGCGGCCATCGTCATCGTCGTGGTCTGAGCGAGCGCCGCGAGGTGGCGGGCGCCAGGCGGGCGCCAGGTTCCGCCAGCCTGCAGGTGCACAGGTCGCGGCATTCCCGTGGTGCGGTCGTGGCACCGAGCTTGCTCCGCCGGGCCCCATGCCTCCGCCCGCGGCGATCGACCACGAAGCCCCGCTGCAGCTCATGCGGCAGTTCACCGAGGCCATCGCTGGGCTGCTCGTGAAGGCAGGTCACGCGCCACCGCCGGGTTCGAGCATCACGATCGCCGACTCGCAGCTCAACGAGCCGAGGCCGAGCCACCTCGCGGTGGATCTCGTCGCCATGGTGCATGATGCAGACGGACACGCCACGCGCGTGGTCGCGATCGAGATCCAGCGCAGGCACGACCCGAACAAGCGCTGGAGCTGGCCGCTCTACGCAGCGCAGCTCGAAGCTCCCCATCGGGTGCCCGCGGTCCTCGTGGTCGTGGCGCTCCATCAACGAGTCGCGGAGCAGCTGCGCGGGCCGAGCTTCGGGTGGCCCGAGCGCCCCTTCGCGCCGATCGTGCTCGGACCCGAGGAGCTAGCGGCGGCCGAGACGAGACCGGATCAAGCTGAGAACGCGGCGCAGTCGCCCTACTTTCGGGCCCTCGCCTCCCTCGTGCTGGCCGGACCGCCGCGTGGCAAGCTCCGCCCGGATCGCCTCGCTCAGCTGGAAGCCAATCTGCGCGGCACACTCGCCGAGTTGCACGCCTTGCCTCACGACCAACGCAAGCAGATCCTCGATCTGCTCCACGGGACCGCGCGAAGCCCAGAAGTACGCGCTACACTCGAGAGGCTCTTGGAGGTGACTGACATGGACGTCTACGAGATGATCCGCCGTGAGCGGCGTCAAAGGGCGCGGGCCGAGGGCAGGGCCGAGGGCAAAGCCGAGGGCAGGGCCGAGGGCAAAGCCGAGGCGAAAGCCGAGGATCTCCTCCGCCTGCTTCGGCGGCGAGGCTTCGAGGTGAGCGCCGAGCGTGAGGCGGCCGTGCTCTCGACGACCGACCTCGGGGCGCTCGACGCCTGGTTCGACCGCGCGATCGACGCACGCTCACTCGACGAGGTCTGGTAGCCAGCGCGCCGCGGCTAGGCGCGCGCCGAGGACTTCGCCTTCGCTCGCGGCGCGAGCATTTCGCGATCGCGCTCGAGCTGGGAGGCGAGGTGCTCGACGACGGCGCGCACGCGTGGCGTGTCGCGCAGGTCGCGGTGCACGGTCATCCAGAGCGCCTCGCTGGGTTCGCCAGGCATCGGGAGGTGTACGAGCCCTGGCTCACGGTCTCCGATGTACCTGGGCAATACGGCGACGCCCGCCCCTGCGCGCGCGGCCTCGAAGAGCGCGGCGCTGAGCTCGCAGCGCAGCGCCGGGCGCGCGCCGCCAGAGAGCTGCTCGAGCCAGTTCGCGTCGATCACCCTCGGGCCGGGAGCGCTCGTGAGCAGGGCGTGCCGCGCGACATCCGCCGGAGCTCGGAGGGGCGGGCTCTTCGCGAGGTACGACGGCGCCGCGTAGAGACCGTGGCGCAGCTCGGCCACGCGGCGCACGACGAGGCTCTCGTGCGAGGAGCGGAAGAAGCGCAGCGCGACGTCGGCTTCGCGGCGTGAGAGATCGAGCACGGCTCCGGTCGCGAGCAGATCGATCTCGAGACCTGGGTGCGCTCGCGCGAGGAGCGCCAGGCGCGGCGCGAGGTAGCTGCAGCCGAAGCTCTCCGGCGCAGTCACCCGCACCACGCCCTCGACTGCGCTGCGCTGCGCGTCGGCGCCACGTTCGAGCGCGTGCATCGCCTCCTCGACGCGGCGCAGGTCGCTCACGACACGCTCGCCCTCCGCCGTCAGCGTGTACCCCGCGCTCGTGCGCGTGAAGAGACGCAGGCCGAGCTCGGACTCGGCCACCTCCACGCGACGTCCGACGGTCGTGTGATCGACGCCGAGCGCCTTCGCGGCGCGCGCGAGCGACCCAGCGCGCGCGAGCGCGAGCACGTAGCGGAGGTCGTCCCAGCGCATCGGAGCTGTGGATTCTTGCACGGCCACCGGGCAGCGAACTGCACTTTCGCGGATTCGGCCGATCCGTCAGCCTCCTGGGCATGCAGCTGCGCACGGCCACCCACCACGCCGCGACCCTGGCGTTCCTCCTCGGCACCCTCGGCGCCCTCACCTACTGCGGCGGCGTGGTCCGCGACGACGACCCGGAGGCGGCCGCTGGCTCCGCAGGCGGGCGACGCGACGTGCTCAGCTGCGACGTCGTGCAAGGTCGCATGGCGCTCACCGCGCTCACGGACAACCCGTCGAGCTGCGAGCCGTCGATGATCTGCTCCGTGTGGTTCGGGCACGGTCAACACCTGAGCTGCCCGGAGCGCGTGTCGGCGGCGCCCGGGTACCTGGACTGCGACATCTGGGATTGCATCTGCACCGTCCACGGCGAGCCTGGCGTCGAAGCGGACTTCTCCACCGGCGAGGTCGTCGACGCGCGAGACCCGAGCCGGGTGTGTCGCTACCGACTGGAGGCGCTCGATACGGAGGGTTGAGCCATACGAGGACCGACGCGCCGCGCCGCGCGTCTTCCTGGGAGCCTCCGCCTACTGCGCCTCCGCCCCGCGCGCCTCAGCCTGGGGCGGCGAGCCTGGGGTCGGCCGCGAGCTCCTCGGGCGTGGCGACCACGACCGCGCTCACGGTCGCGCGGCTGAGCGCGATGTGCATGCGCGCGGCGTAGCGCTCGCTCTGCGCGCCGAGCTCGCTGAGGATCACGTAGGGGCGCTCGAGGCCCTTGAAGCGCAGGAAGGTGTCGGCGATCACCTGCTCGGTGGCGCGAGGGTCGTCGGCGCGCACGACGGGCACCTCGCCGACCACGTCGGCGCGCGCGAGCTCGGAGCGGCTCAGGCCGGCGAGCGAGAGCATCGCCACGTCGCGAGGCGCGCAGCCCTGCTCGAGGAAGGTCTGCGCGAGCGCGCCCACCACCGTGGCGCGGTGCTCGGCCGGCGCTTCGATGACCGCGAGCTCGCCAGGGCGCGAGCGCACACCCTCGAAGCCGGGGCGGTAGGCGTCGGCGAAGGCCGCGAGCGCCTCGGGGCAGCGATAACGCGCGACGAGCCCGAGCTCGGCGCTGAAGAGCCCCTCGGGCACACCCCCCGCCGCGTTGAGGAAGGACTGCCCCTCGTCGCCGAAGGCCCAGAGCGGCCCCGTGCCCGCGATGCATTGCACGAGCGACCAGTCCTCCGGGGCGAGGTCCTGGGCCTCGTCGACCACGACCGCGTCGACCGCTGCGCCGTGCGCGCGCCACAGCTCGGCCGCGCGCAATGGCAAGCTCCGCCAGGTCTCGTTGGTCCAGGCCTCGCGCGGCTCGCCCGCTTGGATGCGCTCGCCCGCGGCCTCGACGACGCTCGCCGCAAGATCACGGATCGAATGCGATGGCAGCCCCTCTGCCGAGAGCGAGGTCGAGAGCGCGCGTGTGTAGCAGAGCAGCAGGGGCGAGCGCCCGGCGGCGCGCCAGCGGCGGCAGATCTCGGCGGCGAGCAGCGTCTTGCCGGTGCCCGGGCCACCTCGCACCCGGAGGCGCGCGCTGCGGTCGACGAAGTCGAGCACCGCGAGCTGCTCTCGATCGAGCGCCACGAGCTCGGCCCCGCGCTGCGTCGCGCGCGCGCCGAGCCCCACCGAAGGGATCCAGGTCTCCCCCCAGAGCGCGTGCAGCGCGTCTTCCCAGCCGGGGGAGCGGGGCAGCTTGCCCGTGCCACGCAGCTCGCCCGCGAGGCGCTCGAGCTCGCGCCCGAGCACGGGCAGGTGCTGCTCACCGAGGATCGTGCCGTCGAGATCGCCGTTCGTAGGAGGCGCATCGAAGGGCGTCTCGGGCAGCAGCGTGGCGATCATCATGTAGGGCGGCTGCGCGATGCCGCGCTCGATGAGCTTGGCCTTGAGCAGGCGCTTGTAGCCGTGCGCCTGCTCGCGCGGCGCCTCGCGCAGCGGACGGCCGCTCTGCTTCCACCGGCCGTCTTCGAGGCTGATGTGCCCGCCCTTCACCTCGAGCAAGAGCACACCGAGCTCGGGCACGCCGATGACGAAGTCGCCCTCGCCTTCGCTGCCACGCGCCGTGCGCAGGCGCAGCGAGTGCCACGCGTACCAGCCCGCGGGCAGCGCGCGCGACAGCGCCTCGTAGACGAGGCGCTCGCCTCGGCTCGTCGTGGGGCGCGGCCCACCGCGCGGGTAGAGTCCGGGGAGCGGCATGCGGCGTAGAGCTTACGACGAAGCGGGGCGCAGTTGTCGTGGGCGGCGGCGCGCGGAGCGGCGCTTGCCTAGCTCGCTGGGCCTTCCTAGTCTGCGCGCCTGATGCTGCCCTCGACCTCGACCTCGACCTCGACGCGCTCCCCCTGGACCCTCGCCGCGACACGCCGCGCTGCCCGCCTGCTCTCGGGCGCGCTGCTGCTCGCGCTCTCGCCGGCGCTCGCGGCTTGCCCGAGCTCCAAGCCGGGCGCGGCCGAGGAGAACGAAGCCGAGTCCGACGCGCCTCCGAAGAAGAGCCAACCGAAGCCCGCCGCGAGCGCGAAGACGAGCGCCTCGGCGGCTGCCAGCGCGTCTCAGGCGGTCGAGCCGGCGGCGCCGAAGTGGACCGTGCCGCGCACGCCCTCGGACATGCCGAGCGAGGCTGACTGGGACAGCGGCAAGGCCGACGTGGAGACCTCGGCCGAGGGCAAAGCGACCCTCTGCACGATGCGCCTCATCCGTGAGTGGGCCGCGATCCGCTGCAAGACCTCGGTCTCGCTCATCACGCAGCAGCTCGAGCTCGGCAAAGCCGGCACCGATTACGTCGTGGGCACCGCGAGCGGCGCCACGACCTTCATCCGCCTCCGGCCCGGCGTCGCGGGCTACGCCAAGTTCGCCTCCGACGGCGACGCCACCGCGCACTTCTCCTACAGCTGGGCCGAGTCGGAGCCCGCGCCCAGCTACCTCTTGCTGAGCGACAAGGACCGCCACCACGAGGTGCTCACGCGCGCCGACGTGAAGCCCGTCGATGAGCTGCCCGCGATCGCGGCGCCGCTCGCCGAGCGGCCCAAGCTCGGAGACTGGTCGAAGGCGACGCGCCTCAGCGGCGGCGCCCAGGCCCCCGGCGATTGCGCCCTGCTCGCGCTCGGCGATTGGCTGCGCATCCATTGCAAGAGGCCGCTGTCGAACACCGAGTTCGAGCAATATGCATTCCTCCCCGGCGAGGGCCTGGGCGAGAAGGGCAAGGACTACCTCGCCGAGATGCGAGGCCTCGTCGGCACCGAAATGGTCGTCGAGCTGCGCATGCAGAAGGGCACGCAGACGGCGAAGATCCGCGTGAACCCGGTGACGGGCAACCAGCACACGCTCACGGTGGAGTGGCCCGAGGGCGCAGCGAAGCCGGAGAAGGTGGCGCTGGAGGGGAAGCGGTAGGGGTGATGTTCGCTCGCGGGATGTCCGCGCCGCGTGACACCCGCGACCTCGAGCTCAGAACACCACGTCCTCGGCGGCCCAGGTCTCGTCGAAGCTCGAGAAGATCGCTGCATCCATTGCGCACGGCGCCACCTTGGCCTTCGCGCACAGCGCTTGGAAGCCTTCCGAGACGAGCGCGTAGTATTCCGGGTCACTCAGCGCGACCGCCGACAGCCCGATCGGGAAGCCGAAGTCGCGCAGCCACTTGGTGACGCGGCTGTCGATCGGCACCTCGTGCTGCGTGACGCCGAGCGATTGCAGCAGGTTGCGAGACTGCTTCGGCCCGAGGCCCCGGAGACCTCGCGCGAGCTCTTCTGCCGCCGAACGCTCGTCTTGTGGCGCGTGCTTACCGGCCAAGGAATGGACCAAGGGCAACACGCGGCCCCACCCCTCGTCGTCGAGCCAGCGGAGATTGGATTCGAGCTCTGCGCTGATGATGCTCGTGCGGCGGATCCCGCCGTGCCGGGTGAGCGCTGCTTCGGCGTGCCGAGCAAGCCCAGTGCCAGCGCGTCGGCATCGGAGCAGGGAGAGCGGAGCCGGCCGCACTCTCAGAAATGTCGCGATCGACGACTTCGGCCCCGATCGTTGCTGGGTGGTCAGGAGGCAGCTGACCAAGGCATGCCACACACGCGCCCGCGTGGGCGCAGGCCGATGCCCACCCAGGTTGCGCTCGATCCGGGCGCGCACGAACGGTGAGTCTCGGTGGAGGTCGAAGAACGCACGCGCCCGACGAGCATCGGATGAAGTGACGTGGAAGTGGATCCTCAACGGGGCGCTCCGTGGACCGTCGAGCCGAGGCAACGCGCAGCGTGAGCGTGCGCCGATCCGGAGTGTACCGGGTCAAGCCACCTCATGGGGACGACGCGGGGCCAAGCGCGGCAGACGAGGTCGCGCGTTCCCGCGCCGAGCGTGCGACGCATCTGCGCTACACGGCCGCGCGCTTGATGCGTGCCACCTCGTGAACGAAGGCCGCAAGGTCACGCGGAAAGCTCGGTGCGCCGATCTCGCCGACGACCACCACGCGTGCCGGCTCGTTTCGGCCGGGTTCTCGCATCGAGACGCCGCCGCGAAACCGGCTCCAGAAGAGAGAAGCACCGATGCCCTGACGGCCTCCGCCGATCCGGCCTCGATGAACCAGGAAACGTTTGCCTGTCGAGGACTCGACGGCCACGGCGCCCCCCATCTTGCGATCCACGCCTGCGAACGGTGGGTTCACCTCGACCGTGATCGCGAGTGGCGAGCCCTCCACGGGTCGATCGACGCCGAAGGCGTTCCAGTACCGATTGCTGAGCCTGGTGCAGACGCTCCACACCGCAAGCGGGCTCGACCAATGAACGAGCTCGCGCGCGGCGCCCCCACGAAAGCCGATGAGTTGCTCGGTGCTCTGGGTCGCGATCGACGCCAGTTGCTCGGAGAGGTCGCGCATCGACCGACCCACCGCTCGCGAATCGGTGAGCAGCTCGAGGTCCATCAGCTCGCCGTCGTACGCCGTGCGCCGAATGAACGGTGCCCCCAACTCCTCGAGCGCCTCGTGGTGCTCGGAGGCCGCGTGGTACCTCTCGGCGTAGTCGGCGAGCTCGTCCGGCTCCGGAACGTGGGCGAGCGCAGCGGCGCGCTCGAACAGGCGCCCGACCTGCACAGCCAGCGGCGCGAAGGCATCCCCCTGCCAGCATGTCGTGGAGTCGAGCGGCGCCATCAGACCTGGCGGCGCCCACCCCGCGGAACCGAATACGATCCGCTGCCGATCCATCTTGCTGAACCGCAGCACGTTCGACCGGAACGAGTGGTCGGCCGCGGGAACGAAGCGGAGCACGCCAAGCCGGTGGAGCTCTTCGAGCGCGTGAGGCTCCGAGCGCAGCCCGGCCACGGCAACGTACGCACGGCCGACTCGGCTCGGCCGGCCGAGCAAGGCTTGCCAGAGTGGCCAGCGCCCAAGCTGCGAATCGACCACCGAGGCGCATAGGTCGAGCTCGTCGCACCAGGCGGCGGCCTCCTCGAGCACGCGCTCCACTTCGCGCGCGCTCGAGAGAAGCTGGATCGACTCGCTCATCCTGCCTCCATGACCGTGCCCGGCCTCTTGTGCAGGTAGTACCGGTCGAAGGTGTGCAGGAAGCGCTGAGCCGCGACGTGCCAGAACTGGGGCCCCGAGTTGGGGCTCGGCAGGATCTTCCGCACGCTCGCGTCGTCGAGCGCCTCGGGCGAGGGCGAGTACGCTCGCTCCCGCGCGCGGAAGTCGCGGTTGTGGCCGGCGCTCGGCATGTCCGCGTGGAGCATCTCGTGGAACATGAGCCACTCCATGACGAAGTAGGGGATGTCCGGGGAGTTCAAGACGCAGTTGATGGTGATCGACCGGTCCGAGTAGCGGCAGAAGCCCCACAGCTTCGGGTTCGGCTGCTTCGACCACTTGAGATCGCCGAGCAAGGGAGCGCCGCGAGGGAAGTGCTTCTTCACCGAGAGCACCGAGTCACGGAGTCGCACGAGCGAGTAGCCGGCATCGCCCTCCGGCCAGGCGCGGGGAGCCGCGTGCGGGACGATGCGCTCGACCTCGGGCACGCTCTGCAAGCTCGCAGGCGTCGTGAGGTCGGTCAGCTCGCGGTGTACGTCCTCGACCAAGGAACGGAAGTCCTCTCGGTAGATGCTCCGACACGCGTGGTTGCTCGACCACAGCTCGGCGAGCTCGCGGTTCTGCGCGCTGGTGTCGAGCTTCTGCACGATGAACCGCTCCGCGAGCGTGCGCGGATCGAACGCGGCCTTCTCCTCGAAGGTGTAGTGCTCGATCTCGCAAGCCTTGCGCTTGGCGTCGAGCAACGCCTTCACCTCCGACCAGCGAGGCAGAGGGTCGGGGGTGTCCCCGAAGTACTTCTGCACGAGGGCTCGCGCGTGGTCTTCGGAGATCTCCGCCGGAATCGACTCCGGGCTCGGGTGGTCGGTCAAGAGAGCGGCGTAGCCTTCGACCTGGTTGTCGAAGACCATCACGCTCCGGCGCTGCTGGTCGTCTTCGAAGTCCTCGTTCCAGGCGTACCAGCTGTGCGGCACGCACTGAAAGACGCCCTCGAACTGGCCCCGAAGGTTGCTGCGCACCAGGCGGTAGGCCTCGCGCACCAGCTCGAGCGGGATGGGCACCAGAGGCCCGTCGGCTCGAGCCGCAGACTCCTGCTCCGAGTCCACAGCTTCACGGAGCACGTACTCGGCATCGAGCACGTTGAACTGCTCCCAGGTGTCGAGGAAGGTCACCAGGTAGGCGCGCTCGTTACCGCCCGAGCCCTTGCCACGCAGCGCCCTGCCGACCATCTGAGCCAGCAGGCCCTCGGAGCGAGTGGGCCGCGCGATGAACACGGTGCGGGTGTGCGGCGCGTCGAAGCCCTCTGTGAGCATCTCGACGTTCACGAGCACGTCGGGCTTGCGATCCTTCCGATAGCGCTCGATCACCTCCTGCGCGTCTGCGCGGCTGTAGTCGACGTAGTCGGCATCGACGCCAGCCCTCTGGAACTCCTCGGCGAGGGTCTGCGCGTGCAGGGTGTCGGCCGCAAAAACGATCGTCGGGCCGTACACGTCCTTCTTCTGGACGTAGTGCTCCACGATCAGGCGGTTGCGGCCGGCGTTGCGAGCGAGGCGCTCGAGCACGCGTGGCCCGATCTCGCCGAAGCGCTGGAGGTGACGGTGGTCCTCGGGCGTGAAGTCCTTCTCGACCTCCACGTGCGTCTTCACGGTCTCGAACACGGCCGCGGCGAGGATGCCCCGCTCGGTGAGCTCGCGACGGGTCACCTGGTAGACGACCGACTGATCGAACAACGCGGCAAGTCGCGCGGCGTCTTCGTCTTGGCTGCGCACGGGCGTAGCGGTGAGCCCGATGAGCTTGCAGCCCCAGCTCTTCAGGGTACGCAACAGCCTCGCGTAGCTGGGCGCCGGCGCGTGATGCGCCTCGTCGACCACGACGTACAGGCCCTTCCCCGATTCGGCGGCGAACTGCTGCACGAAGCCACCGTTGCCCTCGAGCACCGCGGTCTGCATCGAGGAGAAGACGACGTCGTGCTCCGGGCTCACCATCGACCACGACGCGTGAACCGCCGAGATGGCGATGAGGTCGAGCGAGCGCTTCGGGAACGCCACGTTCCCGAGCGCGCGGAACGTCGACATCGCCTGGCGGAGCAGCGTGCGGCGATGCGCGAGCCAGAGCACCCGCCCGCCGTTGCGCAGGTGGTTCTCGAGCAGCCAGTGCGCGGCGAGCACGGTCTTCCCGCCCCCGGTGGGCACGACCACCATGCCGGCCTGCTTGTCACCGTCGACGAAGTGCGACGTGAGCCGGTCCCAGGCGGCCAGCTGGTGCTCGCGCGGCGTCAGCGCAGGCGCGGCGTCGTGGAGCTTGAGGGAAAGGTTCGGGGCCCAGGCGAGGTCGTTGGTGCTCATGGTCTTGGTTCTCCTGAGGATGGCGATTGCACTCGGCATGCCATTCGCGGCACGGCAGGAATGCCGCGTTTCGGAGCCCGCATGAGTCAGACGATGTAAGGTGCCTTACAGCAGGCCAAAGAATCTTTTGGCGGGGGCGGGGGCGCGAAGTGCTGCGACGAACTCGGCACAGGAGTCGAAGCGGTCGACCGGATCCTCGCTGAGGGCCTTCATGAGCGCTTGGTTCTGGGCCTGCGAGAGCATCGGAAGGGGCTTCGGCGGATGGTGCCCCTTGAGCACCTGCCCGGTCAGCATCGAGCACACGACCAACCCGAGGGAGTACTGGTCCGAGCGCCATGTCGATCGGTCGCCACGCAGTTGCTCCGGCGCCGAGTAGGCGAGCGACTGCCCCCGAGGGTGCGTTGCGCTCAACGTGCTCTTGCCGTCGGTGCTCTTGGTCGCCCTGCCCTTCACCGCGATGCCGAAGTCGGTGATGCGCACTTCCCAGGTCTCTTGCTCCACATCGATGAGCACGTTGGCGGGCTTGATGTCGTGGTGGATGACCTTCTTCTTGTGGGCGTGGTCGAGACCGGCGGCGATCTGAGCGGCCACTTCGAGGGCCTCCTCAGGTGGGAGTGCTCCCCGATCCTTCAACAGCTGCTCGAGCGACGTGCCCCCGTGCTCCATCACCAGGAAGGTGCCTCGTTGGGGGTCGGTACCGATGTCCTTGTAGGAGCAGATGTTCGGGTGATTCAGACTGAAGGCGTTGCTCATCTCGTCGCGGAGCGACTCGCGCTTCTCCGGCAGACCGATCTTCACAACCACTCTCAGTTCGGGCGCCTCGACGTTCTCGGCCTCGTAGACCTGTCCGAAGCCGCCCTGGCCCAGCACGCGCCCTAGACGATAGCGACCACCCACGACCTCTCCAGAGAGCGTGCCAGGGCGCGCGGGGGGTGAAGGCGGACGTGCCGCGGGTGAGGGAGGCGCTGGTGGGCGAGGGGGAATGCGCCCGGGCGGAGGAGGCACGCGACGCGGCGGCTCGAGCAGCCCGGGCAGGACCGATCCTACGGTTCGGTCGGGCGGGCTGCGCTGGAGCGTGTCGAGCGCCTGCTCGGGCGAGACACGGGCGAGGTCGGCCAAGAGGCGCACGAGGCCCGAAGAGCGCAGGGCCTGGGCGCACGAGAGCGCGCCGAGCAGCTCGCGCGGCGGCTCGCCGAACGCGCCCGCAGACCAGTGCTGGGCGTAGGCTGCGCGCAGCGACGTTCTGCCGTGCGCATCGCGCGCCCGCCTCCTCGCGGTCGCGCTCGACACGCCGAGGCTGGTTCCGAGCCAGTCGAGCAAACGAGCGTCGTCGCGCACCGACACCAGACGCGCGGCGCCCAGCAGATCGACCCACGCGAAGCTGCGTGCCGGGTCGAGGTAGGAGTCGGCGCCTTCCTCCGCGCCCTGCCCGCTCGCCTTGGGCGCCGGTGCATGCGGAGTCTCGCCATCGCCCGCCGCGCGCGCCAGCTCCGGGAAGGCGTTCGCGAGCAGCGTCTTGCCGTGCTGCTTCTCGAGGCGGTTGCGCACTGCGCGCAGCCCGAGCCCAGTCGCGCCCTGAAGCTCCAGCTCGAGCCCCGCGCGGCGAGCGACCGAAACGCTGAGCGGCCCGAGCTCATCCGGCTCCGCCGGCCAGCGATCGGCGAACACGTTGCGAAGCAGCACGTTCCCGTGGACGCGGTTCACCCGCTTGCGGATGGCGGCCGCCGAGAGGCCCGTGACGGTCTGAAGGGTGGGCAGATCGCGGTCGTCGAACTGGGACACACGTACGTCGCCGAGAATCTCGCTCATCGGCGGCGATGCTAGCCAAGCTCAGGGGCTCGCGGGACGCCTATTCCCAGCCGAGCTCGGCGCGGTGGCGCTGCACGAGCACCTTGAGCTTGGCCGCCGGCTCGCGGGCGCGGCCGGCATCGCCGCCCTCCTTCACGACCTCGTTACGAACCGTGATGTAGGTGAGGATGGCGGACGGGTCCTGGAGCAGATCCTGCACCAGCACGCGCAAGGGCGCCGGGATCGGTCGAGCAGGTTCGTTTCGGTAGTGGTCACGCAGGCCGTGCGCGAGTTGCCCCGCCATGGCCTTGCGCCAGCTCGGCCGGCGCCCGGAGCTGGTGCTCGCGAGCAGCTCCTCGGGGGCACACTTCTCCAGGTCTGCGACAAGCCCGAGCGCCTCACGCAAGAGCTTCTCGAGCGCCACACCCGTGGCCGTGACCTTGCCCAGCAGGTGGCTGTGCGCCGTGACGACGGGCCCGTCCTCGTCCTTCGAGAGGCGCTCGAGCAGCTCGCGCGAGCGCTGCTCGAGCGTCATCAGCGACGCCATCCCGCTGAGGTCGACTGCTTGGTTCGGGTCGTGAGGCATGTCGGGGCCGCCCACTCTACAACCTCGAGGCCGTCCGGGGACGGGTGGCGTGATGTCGGTGTGGACCTGCGCTCGGCGCGGTAGACTTGGTGCCAGCGCTGCCCCCGGTCGACTCCGCGCCGATGCGCGCTACGCACAGCCAAGTCCCGCTCAGAGTGTCCCTGCGAACGCGCGAGCTACGAGGGAACTGAAGAGGCATTCGTCTTCTGCGCTGCCTCGCTCAATCGTTCGCGCAAGGGTCGCGATACGGCCCACGACTGCGGCGTACTCCAGCTGCCGGCTCAGCGGTGGGAGCAGGATCTGAACACCTCTAACGTTGTTGGTACTGATCGTGTTGAGACCGGAGGTCGTCTTCCCTAGCGCGAGCATCTGCTTCCTGCCGGACGAGGAGTTGAGCGAGGCGCTTAGGAACGTTGCGTCCAAGATTCCAGCGGTCGGACGAACCCGAATTAGGTGATTCTGGTGCGTACACCCAGCAACTTCGTCCCGCCATACCGCCGAACGACCGAGCTCGTCAGGATTGCCGTGGCCTTCGACCACAAGAACATCGCCGCAGCTCAGCGTCGCACGGGCGCGCTCTGCCTCCGTTACGCGGATCTCCTTCACCTCAGCGAGGTTGAGCCGATCGCGGAACACGTTGGCGACGCGTAGGTAGGGCATAGAGATCGGATTGCTGGCGCGCGCGCTCGTGACCTGCAGTCCACCTGCAACGTGAGCGACTTCCCCCAGCGCCTTCACCGGCCAGCACTTCGGGTTCGTCACGGGGTCGCCGAACATCTCGAGGAACGCCGAGCGCAGCAGCTCCTCGGTGAGAGCGATCGCTTCCTTGCGCTTGCGTCGGATGGCGTCGGCCTTGTCGAGGATGTCGGCGATGCGGCGCTGCTCGTTCAAAGCAGGAAGGGGCACAGGCAACTTGCGCAAGTCACCGAGGTTCACGCCGGTAACCGCGACTCCCTTCGTGTGCTGAACGAGCCAGTGTCGAGCCGTTGGCGACTCAATGAACCAGCGAATGTACCGGCTGTCGACGCCCGGTAGGATTGCGACGCGCGCAGTATCCTGGGTGAGATTGGCGCCATGCGCACCCTTTGGCACAAACGCAGTGCGCCCAACGTGGCCTCTGATAGAGACGAGTAGATCCCCTTCGACAAGTGCCGAGCGTCGGTACGAGTGCGCAATCTCCCTGGTCGTTCTCCGGAGCTGGTCCAGGCGAACAGCGCCGCCCTGCATATCCACGACTCGTATGTATGGAATCCCATCCGGGACGTCCGCCCCGGGCAGCACGATGCCGTAAGTGATCGGACGAAGCGGATCGACGAGCGTCTCGAGTGCAACCAACTCGGCGTGCGCAGTCAAAGCAGTCGCTCCAGCTCGCTCAGGTCCTTCGCGATCTCCGCCTCCAGCTTGCGCAGCTCGGCGATGATCTTCTTGGGCGGCTCGTAGGCGACCTCTTCGTGTTTCGCTTCCTTGTAGCGGTTGATCGACAGGTCGAAGCCCTTCGCTTCGATGTCCTTCACCGGAACCATGAAGTGCTTGGCGGTGCGGTCGGTGTCCTTCTTCGCGCTGCGCTTGCGCCAGCGCTCGAGCGCGTCGGGCAGGTCGTTGTCGCTGATCCGGTCGCGTTTGTCGTCGAGCGAGTAACCGTCGGCCTGCACGTCGTAGAAGAAGACGTCTTTCGTCTTGCCCCCCTTGGTGAAGATGACGATGGGGGTAGAGACGCCGGCGTAGGGCTTGAACACGCCGCTCGGTAGCGAGATCACGGCCTCGAGCTGGTTCTCCGTCACCAAGAGCTCACGCAAGCCGGCGTGGGCCTTCGACGAGCCGAAGAGCACACCGTCGGGCACGATCGTGGCCGAGCGCCCGCCCTTCTTCAGCATGCGCAGGATGAGCGCGACGAAGAGCAGCTCGGTCTTCTTCGTCTTCACCGCCTGCGTGAGCGTCGGGTGAACGTCGCCCGCATCGAGGCTGCCCTTGAAGGGAGGGTTCGCGAGGATGACGTCGAAGCCATCCGAGGCATGCTTGGGGAACTTCTCCGGGAAGGAGTTCGAGAGCGTGTCTTGGTAGTGAATGTCCGGGTTGTCGACCCCGTGCAGCATCAGGTTCATCGAGGCGATGCGCAGCATCGTCGCGTCGAAGTCGAAGCCGTGGAACATCGCGCTCTGGATGTGGGCGCGGTAAGGCTCGAGCAGGTCGCCGGTGTAGATCGTCTCGCCGTCGTCGCCCTTGAGCTTGCCCTTCGGCGAGGTGTGCGTCTCGAGCAGGTACTGCATCGCGCCCACGAGGAAGCCGGCGGTGCCGCAGGCCGGGTCAGCGATCGTCTCGCTGGGCTTCGGCTCGAGCATCTCGCACATGAATCGGATGATGTGCCGCGGCGTGCGGAACTGGCCGTTGATGCCTGCGGTGGTGAGCTTCGAGAGCAGGTACTCGTAGAGGTCGCCCTTGGCGTCGCCCTCGGTGATCGGCAGCTTGTCGATCATGTTCACGGCCGAGACGAGCAAGCTCGGCTTCTGCACCATGAGCTGCGCATCCTGCATGTACTCGGCGAAGGTCGTGCCCCCGTTGAGCTTGCGGAAGTGCGGAAACACCTCGTCGCGCACCACCTCGAGCATGCCGCGGGCGCCACGCTTGCGGTCGGCCTCGCTCACCGTCGCCGGCAGCTGCTTGAAGTTCTTCCAGCGGCGGATGTCGCCCGGCCCGTCGAAGCGACCGTGGAAGGGCTTCTTGGTGCGCTCGGCGCGGCGCTCGCGCGTAGTCTCGGTGACGTCGAGCAGTCGCGCGAACATCAAGAAGGAGATCTGCTCGATGACCGTGAGCGGGTTGGTGATGCCGCCGGTCCAGAACTCGGTCCACAGCTTGTCGACGTCGCTCTTCTGCTGCGTGGTCAGGGTGCTCATGAGGCTTCACTGGCGGGAGGGGGCTCGCTCGCGGCTGCGCGTTTGGGCTCGAAGTGGCCGAGAATGACGAGCAGATCGTCGATGTCGCCCGGCGCATCGAAGACGCCGTCGATGCCATCGGCGTGGAGAGAGGTGAAGGGAGGCTCGTAGAGCCGCTCGAGCTCGATGCCGCCGTTCTGGGCGATGTGGTTCTGCAGGAGTTGGAGGAAGCGAAGCTGCTGCGACGTGAGGCGAGGGTGCGCTCGCACGAAGCCAGCGAAGGCCGCTTCGACCGCCGCCGGGTCGAGTCCGACCAGACCACGGAAGACGGCAAGAAGCGATCGTCGTGTCTCGGGGTCGTGCCCGGCGAGCTGCTTCACGTTGGCTTTGTCGTCGACCTCGAGCACCCGCTGGACGAGCTCCTCGAGCTCGGCCTCGCTCACGCGGCGGCCGGCACGCACGCGCTCCAGCACCGGATCGCTCGCGAAGCGCTCCTTGAGCACGGCCTCCACCCGGTGTTGGTACTCGACGAGCTCGAGTCCCTCGAGTCGAGGGGCGTAGTGCTCTCCGGCGAAACCGCTGTCGGCCACGTCGATGTAGCGGGGCGCGATGCGGGCCGAAGGCGGGTGCTGCTGGTGTTTCATCACCCCGCGCAGCTCACGCCTCAGGTTCTCGACCTGCTGGACCTCGACCGTGTCCCAGAACCCCTTGTCGCGCACTTGCTTGATCCACTCGGCCTTGGCCTTCACCGGGCTGAGGTTCTTACCCAGGCGTTCGACCGACTCTTCGACCCGGGCTCGCAGGTCGGCCACCTTCGGCCCCTTCGGCCCGCCCTTGTGGAGCTCGACCTGGAGCCGGGTCGTGAGCAAGTCGAAGGCGTAGGCGTCCTCTTCGCCGCGAATGCTACGTAGGTGCTGGAGAGGAGCCACGATGCCGAGCAGGTCGGCCCTGGTCACAGCCGCGAAGTGCTGGAGGTGGTCGCCGTCCGAGAGCTGCTCGAGCTCTCGCCACTTGTCGCGCACGTCGATCGCGTTGGTGTCCTTGAGTGCTCGGATGTCGCCGAGCAAGAGCTGCACGGCGCCCTGAAAACCGGCCTCGTCCATCCGGTCCAGCGCGGCTTGGGCCAGGTCGACGCGTGCCTCGAAGAGCTGCTGCAAGAGCGAGCGTTCATGCTTGGGTTGGGGCGGCTGGTAGACCTCTTCGAAGAACCAGAAGTTCGACCAGTGGTCGAAGATGAGAAACTCGGTCTTGTCTCGCCCTGGGCCGAAGAGGCCCTCTCGAAGGCGCGTGCCGCGGCCGATCATCTGCCAGAACTTCACGTAGGACTTCACCGGCTTGGCGAACACCAGGTTCACGACCTCGGGCACGTCGATGCCCGTGTCGAGCATGTCGACCGAGATCGCGATGCTGAGGTTCTTCGCCGGGTTCTTGAACTCCTCGATGAGCTGCTCGGCTCTCGGCTCCTGGTTGTCGATGACTCGGCAGAAGGTCGACCCGTACTGCGGATAGAGCTCGGTGAAGACCTCGGCCAGGTGCATGGCGTG
This sequence comes from uncultured Polyangiaceae bacterium, assembly GCA_938004785.1. Classification (GTDB taxonomy): domain Bacteria; phylum Myxococcota_A; class Polyangia; order Polyangiales; family Polyangiaceae; genus CALKVW01. Next base: position 5,288 of record CALKVW010000206.1, on the reverse strand, counting down.
AACGTGGCTGCGCGCGAACACGATCGTCTTGCCGACCTGGCTCCCGGTCGCGTCGCGGATGCCCTCGTCCATGAGCGCGCGCCAGATCGAGCGGGTCGTGTCGCGGTTGAAGATGTTCTTGTCGAGCTCTTCCGCGTCGAACTCCACGCTTTGGGGCGAGTCGTCTTGCTCTTCGAGCTGCTCTCGCTGCTCTGCGTTCATCTGCGAGTACCGCACCCCCTTCTCGCGAAACTCGCTCTTGAAGCTCCGCACGCGGAACGGCACGAGGTGAGGAGGCTTCGACTCGATCGCCTCCTTGAAGCTGTAGTGGGAGGTCGGGTCGCGATCCTCGCAGTCGAAGAGCGCGAAGGTGTTGCGCTCGATGAACTGCACCGGGGTCGCGGTGAGCCCGACCTCGAGCGCGTCGAAGTACTGAAAGAGCGCGCGGAACTTCTTGTAGATGCTGCGGTGGGACTCGTCGGCGACGATGAGGTCGAAGAAGCCGACGTCGAAGTCCTCGAAGCACTGCATCATCGCTGGGTAGGTCGCGAGGTAGATGCGTTTGTCGCGGTCCTTCGACGTGGTGCTGTCGACGATCACGCGCGGCTCACCCGGCATGAAGTCCTTGAAGACCCGGTCGGCCTGCTTTCGTAGCTCGCGCCGATCACAGAGGAACAGGATGCGCTTCACCCACCCAGCGCGCATGAGCACGTCGCAGAGCGAGACCGCGACGCGCGTCTTGCCCGTGCCGGTCGCCATCACGACGAGCGCCTTGCGCTGCCCGTTCGAGAAGCGCTCGGTCACACGCCGGATGCCTTCGAGCTGGTAGAGGCGGTTGGCGATCGCCTCGTTGGGCTCGATCGTGGCGAGCGGCTTCTTGTTCGCGCGCTGATGTACGAGGTACTCGAGGCTGTCCTTCGAGTAGAAGCCGTAGATCTTGCGCCAGGGGTGGCCCTGGGCGTCGTCCCAGATGAAGGTCTCGGGGCCGTTGGTGAAGAAGATCACCGGGCGCACACCCGTCTCCTTCTCGAGCGCGTCGGCGTAGCCCCGCGCCTGCTCGGCGCCCTCGTGCACGTTCTTCGCGGTTCGCTTCGCCTCGATGACGGCGAGGGGCTTGCCGTCGTCGCCGTAGAGCACGTAGTCCGCGCGCCCAGCACCAGACTTCGTCGCGAGACCGCTCAGCTTGACCTCTTGGCCCACCTGCTCGGTGTTTGCGCCGAGCACACCCACGTCCCAGCCCGCCTCGATGAGTGAGGTGTCGATGAGCCGCCTGCGGGTCGACGCTTCGTCGAGCGCGAGCAAGGAGGCGACCTTCTGGCCTTCGTCCTTCAGCTCGCCGAGCTCGGTCGCGTGCTCGGTGGCCGCCCGTTCCGCCTCGAGGCGCTTCTTCGTCTCCTCCTCGAGCTTCTGCAGCAGCGCTTCGTACTTGGCCGCTGCGAGGCGAAGCTTCTCGATGTCGCGTGTGCTCTTCGGCTCTCCGGCGCTCGGCGACGGAGCCTGGTAGGTGGGCACCGCCGAGACGTCACCATCGTCGACCCGTCGATACACCCAACGCGCGACGTCGAAGAGCACCGCCAGGGTGTCGAGCGCGAGTCGACTCGAGATCTCGCCGCGAGGGTGCGCGGCGTGGTTGCCCGCCTTGCGCACCGTGTGGAGCTTGTCGAGCACGACCTCCGGCACCGACTGCCGGAAGGGCTCGGCGTTCATCAGGTCGTTGAGGTTGTCCGAGAACGGCGGGCGCAGGCGGTAGGCCTCGTAGATGCCGACGACGACCTGCTCCACGAAGCTTCGCTGCTTGATGAGCGAGCTCGCTGGGTCGTCGTGCGCGTAGCGCTCGGCGAAGCCGGCGAGGTCGGCCAAGGTCGGTCGACGCGGGCGCAGGAACTCGAAGTTCGAGGACTTCATCGGGGAGATCTCCTCGTGGCCCATGACCGGGGGCACTGCACTCGACGTGCCATCAGCTCTGCACCTTGTACTTCGAGAGCCAGTTCGTGAGGGTCTGATGGCTGGCGGCGCCGACGAGCTCGGCGGCTCGGGTCTTGTTGCCGTGCGCTTCCTCCATCGCGCGGCGGAGGTAGTGCTGCGCCACCTCGTCGAGCACCGTCTGCAGCTGGAAGCCTCCGCCGAGCGGTCGGTCGAGCACTCCTTCGGCGGCGGGGCGTGTGCCTGGCGAGAGCGCGTCGCGCACGTCGACCTCGTCGATCGACCCCTCGCTCGACCAGACGAAGGCGCGGCGGAGCGTCGCGTCGAGCTCACGCACGTTGCCGGGCCAGGAGTGACGCAGGAGAAGGTTCTTTGCCTTGGGGGAGAGCTTCTTGCGCGGCGCCCCCGGCCTGCCGCCGAGGTCTTCGTTGAGCTTCGCGAGGAACTGATCGATGAGGAAGCCGAGATCGCCCTGTCGGTCGCGCAGCGGCGGCAGCCTGAGCACCAGGATCGCCAGGCGGAAGTAGAGGTCTTCCCGGAAGCGTCGGCCCTGAACCTCTTCGAGCAGGTTGCGGTTGGTCGCCGAGATCACGCGCACGTCGACGGGCACGTCGGCCTTGCCGCCCACCGGGCGGACCTTCTTCTGCTGGAGGGCCCGGAGCAACTTCACTTGCTGCGGCAAGGGGAGTTCCCCCACTTCGTCGAGGAACAAGGTGCCTCCGTGGGCCTCTACGAAGTAGCCGTCGTGATCGCGCTCCGCCCCGCTGAAGGACCCCTTCTTGTGTCCGAAGAAACTCGACTCGAAGAGCTCGTGGGGGATGGCGCCGCAGTTCACCTCGACGAAAGCGCCGGCTCGGCGGGGGCTCTCGCCGTGGATCGCTTCGGCGAGCAGCTGCTTGCCGGTGCCTGAGTCGCCCTCGATGAAGACCGGCTCCGAGAAGACCGCCACCTGCCGCGCGCGGCGAACGAGCACCTTCATCACCTCGCTCCGGTGGAGGATGTCGCCGAACTTGGGGTCCTCAGGGCGCTGGCCCTCTGCGATTCGCGCGAGATCGGCGCTCGCTCGCTGCACGGCGGCGGGGATGAGCTCGGCGGAGAGCTCGAAGGGGATCTCCACGTCGGCGACGCCGTGGCTCTTCGACGACTCGATGAGCGCGGCCTCGACCTGAGTCTTCGCGACGATGATCCAGACCGCGGCCATGGCCGGAGTGCCCGGGCTCAGGTGGAAGGTGAGCTTGCAGCGGGGGCCGAACTCGCCGCGTGTCCAGGCGACGGTCTTCAGCACCGCCTCGTAGATCCCCCGGTAGTGCGTCGGGCCCGAAAGGCTGTGCGTTCGTAGGGTCGCTTGGACGTGAGCTCGTTTGCTCAGCCACTTGGCGTACTCCGCGACGTGCTTGGTGCCGCGGTCGTCGAGCAACACGACGTGATCGAAGCGACGAGCGCTCAAGGCACCCACGATCGGCCCGGAACCGTCGGACTCGGCCCCCTCCAGGTCCTTCGTCCCCACCCAAGCAAGCAACACCGAGGCCATCGCGCCGGGAGGGTAACAAACTATCTGGGCAGGGAAGGCTCCTTACCTTCGCAGAGGCCTGGGGCGCTCCGACCGCCTGGATTCCGAGCGGCACGGGCTTGGCACGCTCCGTGGAAAGGCGGGCTCGTGCGCCAGCGCCGCGGTCGGCGACGACTCAGGCCGAGCGGGCGCGAACCCCCGAAAGGACTGACGAGATGGGAACGATCGCAGAGAGCTTTCAGAAGCTGGTCGCCAAGACCTTGCTGACCAGCGCGTCGACCAACGCGTTCGAGCGCCACCGCGGAGAGATCGAGCGCAGGCTCGAGAGCAGCTTCGCCGTCGCGAAGTTCTTGGTCATCGGGAGCTTCGAACGCGGCTCCGCCGTCGCCGGCGTAAGCGACCTCGACCTGCTCGTCGTCTTGAAGAGCCAGGAGCTGAGCTTCGCGAGCAGCGGGGCGTTGAAACGCTCCGACACCGTGCTTTCGAAGGTGAGAGACAACTTGCTGGCGCGGTTTCCGCTTACCGAGATCGGCCGAGATGGGCAGGCGGTGGCGGTCCACTTCAGCGACGGTTGCTCGGTCGACGTCGTCCCTGCCGGGTACGTCGGGCCGCTGCAGACTGGCTGGCCCCTGTATCGAATCCCCGACGGCTGCGGGGACTGGATGGGTACCGCGCCCGACACACACGGCCGCTACATCCGCGACGGCGACGCGGCGTCGGGCGGCAAGCTGAAGTCGGTCGCCCGGATCCTGAAGTACTGGGCGCAGACCCGAGAGGTTCCGCTCCCGCTAAGTGGCTTTCACGTGGAGCTGTTGCTCACGCAGGAGGGCACGTGCGCGCCGGGGCAAACCCTGAGCAAGTGCGTCGAGCAGGCTCTCGGGCTGCTCGCGCAGCGCGAGTGCAGGGCACTGCAGGACCCATGCGGCGTCTCGGGGTTGATCCGGGCCGCGTCCACCGACGCACAACGCGACAGGCTCTACGGAAGCGTCAACCAGTCAGCTGGGTGGGCGAGCAAGGCATGCGCCTACGAAGCGCTGGGCAACCCGGCAGAGGCTCGGCGCTACTGGCAGATGGTCTTCAACCAGGGGTTTCCGTCGTGAGTGCGCACAGGCTCGATGGCTGGTCGGCTCGCGACGCCTACCTCGCGGCGAAGCGGTACTGGTGGGGTCTGCTCGCGGTTCAGCTGGGCCTCCTGGTCAACTCGGTCGTCGTGACCGTCTGGCCCAGGCCAGCGGTCGCGGCGGTCACGACCGTGCTCGGTCTGGTGGGGGCTGCCTCGGTGTTCGGGCTTCGGCGGCGTGCGGACCAGGCCTACGAGAAGGCGGAGTCGATTCGGCGCACGACCTTGCTCGCAGATGGCCTGGGAGAGACGCCCGAAGCCGGAGAGCTGGCTCGACACCTGGCGAGCCTTGGACCTGTCGACCCCTCCATACAGCTCTCACGCCCGGGCGACTACTTCGACTCGGACTTGCCACCCGGCCCGAGGCGGCTCGCCCACATTCTGTGGGAGGCGGCGCACTTCACGGCGTGCACGTCGAAGGCAGCGGGAGAGGCTGCCCGTTGGGTGATCGCCGTGGGGCTCTTGCTCTGGCTGGTCCCTCTGACGTTCGTGCTCGCCATCGTGGGCGCGCCGCCCAGCGGCGGCGCGGCGCTCGCTTCGATCGGCGCCGCGCTGGTCACGGGCCTGGGCTTCGGCAACCTCGCAGAGCTCGCTGGCAGCTACCTGTCGCTGTCGCGCGTGGCCGAGCAAGTCACGCTGCGCTGTGAGCCGCTCGTCAAGAAGGCGCGGCTGACGGTGGCGGAGGTCGTTCCAGTCCTCGACTGAGCCTCCCCCGGTTTCTTGGACAGGGAGGATGAGGCAACATGGCCCGAGTAC
>CALKVW010000205.1 GCA_938004785.1 uncultured Polyangiaceae bacterium | reverse complement strand
AGACGCAGGCGCGCGCCAAGGCGATCAAGATGCTCGGCGAGGCCCGCGCGCTCGGTGTTCCGCTCCCTGACGACCGCGCGCTGAAGTCATGAGTCGTCGCGTCCGTAGCGGCCCTTGAAGTTCTCGCGGAAGCCGCCGCCCTCCTCCGGCGTCGGGAAGTCGTCGGCGGTGACGATCTTGGTCTTGCTGAGGTCCACGAGGAACGCGCGGCGCCTCCCGCTGTCGAAGGTGACGCGCTCGCTCTCGGCGGTGACGAACCCGCCCTGCTTCTTGCTCTCGGTGACGAGGCGGCGCAGGGACTTCAGGTCCACCATCTCGCCCTCGTAGTCGATGCGCTTGCAGTGCACGCGGAAGGCGTCGTAGGCGCTCTCGAGGTGGACGGCGAGGTGCCCGTTCTCGAACATGTAGTGGACCTTGTGCTTGAGGTCTCCCTGCACGGCCATCACGCCGAGCATCTCGAGAAAGTGGTCGAGGGCGTTCTTCACGCCGTGGTCCGTCTCCAGCACGTCCTCGAGGATGGCGTTGACGGCGGCCTCGACACCGAGGTCTTCCTCCAGCTCGCAGCCGCAGTGCTTGGCGAACTCCTCGAAGAGATGCACGCCGAGCAACATGGCCGTGAGGTTCTCAACGATGCGCACGGGCACCTTGCGGCCGTCGAGGAGCGCCTTGGCCACGGCGCGCGCGACCTCGAGGTCGGCGTCGAAGTCGCGCCCGAGGCAGAACTGGATGTAGCGCGGCGCGAACAGCACCAGGTCCACCGAGCGCAGCTCCTTGTAGGCGGCGCGCGCGGTCGGGTTCTGCGCGAGCGTCGTCTTGTCGGGGTTCGCCGTGACGATGCGCTCGAGCAGCGCGGCCTCCGTGGGGCGCGTCTCGCCCGCGACACAGACGGGCGCCTGCAGGTGGTAGCTGTTCACCTTGAGGTCAGGACGCCCGCGCTCCTCGGTCTCGCCTCGGTATAGGCGGCGCAAGTAGCGGTGCAGGGTGTTCAGCCGCTGGCGCTGCATGTCGTAGGGCTTGTACTCGTCGATGAAGACGGGCACCGAGCGCGTCGACGTGAGGAGCTTGAGGAGCGCGAACTCGGTCTCCGTCGCGGAGTACGGCTCGGCGTCGCGGATGCCGAAGAGCGGCCACATGATGTCGATGCAGAGGCTCGACTTGCCCGAGCCCTGCGTGCCCCAGACGAAGAGCGTCGGGAACGTGCCGACCCTCTCCATGAAGCGCGGCTTCATCGGCGTGGCGAAGAACCAGCCGATGACGGGCAGCATCACCTCGGGCCGGTTCACCTGCGGCAGGCAGCGAAAGACCGTCGCCGCGATCTCGAGGAACGTGTCCTCGTCGACCTTCACGTAGGCGATGCGCTTGTCGAGCGAGGCGCCGCTCGGGACGTACATCACGGGTGACGGTTCCATGAAGCCCTCCTTCCCGATGGCGCAGTTCGGCCCGAGCCAGACGTGGTGCTCGCCCTTCTTGTAGTCGCCGAGCATGTTGGAGCCCGGACGACGCGGGATCTCCCGGCGCGCGAGCACCCGCAGGAGCCCCTGGACGTTGTTGTCGCTGCCGGTCCACTGGAGGTCAGCGGAGGGGAGCTGGCGAATGAGGTCGCGCTTGCTGTGAAACGCGGTGAGCGGGAGGCGTAGCCCCGGCACCTTGCCGTGCTTGTCGGTGAGCGCGTCGCCGAAGATCATTTCGCCGTCCTCGGTGAGGACGCGCATCGTCGGCTCGATGGTGAACGACGAGATGACCTTCGACTCGCCGCGCGCGGTCATGCAGTAGTAGCAAGACGCGTCCTCGAAGATCGCGCCCTCCATGTCCTCGTCGCTGCCCTCGGGATCGCTGCCGTCGCCCTCGTCGCGCGCCGGCGTGGTGGCCGCCTTGGCGACCGCCTTGCGCAGGTCTTTGGCCTTGAGCCCGAAGCGCTTCTCGACGGCGCCGAGATACTTCGACTGCACCGACGGATCGCGATGCGCGATGGCGTCGAGGATGGGCTTGAGCCGGTACTCCAGCTCGCGGGCGGGCGTGTCGGCGGGCACGGCCTCGATGGCCTTCTCGATGTCGAAGACCACGTCGTAGAGGTCACATCGTGCAGTCGGCTCGACGTTCACCTTGCAGAAGCCGAGCTTCTGCAGCGAGTGGCACGGTGGCGCGATGGTGCCGTCGGCGCGCGCGGTGCCGATCACCTTGCCGTAGTCGCGCTTGATGTACGCGACGCCGTCGCGGCCAATGAGCTTGCCCATCCCGCGGCGGTCCCACTCGAGGACCAGCTCGGTGAGCTCGTCGAGGTCGAGGCCCTGGTGCGCGAAGAAGCGAACCATGTCGAAGATGGCTACGCTGCGGTCCTCGGCGCCGTGGTCCCAGAGGCGCTGCACGGGACCGCACATCTCGACCGGGTGCTCCCAGTCGTACTCGCCCTCGGGCGTGCGCTTGGCCTTCGCGGTGCCCGGCGCGGGCGCGTTGCCGACGACCGGGAGCGACACGCGCGAGGTGGCCAAGGGCAACATAGGCTCGGGCTCGACGTCGAGGCGCGCGAGGAGCTTGTCGTCCTCGACGCGCTCGAAGCCGGAGAGCCCGGCACTCACGCGGTGCGGGCGGTCTCCCTGGCCGTCTCCCTTGTGGCTGACCGTGCCGATCACCTTGATGATGCGCGCGACGTCATGGATGGAGTCGACGTGGACGGCATCGGTTTGCGCGCGCTCGCGCACCTTGGCCTCGAAGGCCTTGAGCCCGGCTTGGAGCCGCTCGCGACGCTCGCCCTCGAGCGCGGTGGGCGGCAGCGCGAACCAGAGCTGCGCGCCGTTGCCGCTCATCATCAGGCGCGGGCGCACGAGCCCCTCGGCCTCGCACCACGCGATGGCCTCGTTCGCGGCGGCCATGGCAAGCGCGAGCTCGGCGTCGGTGCTGGCGGTGTCCTTGGGGCGCACCGGATCGAGGTCGATGACCGTCGCGGTGATGACCTCGATGTCCTTGCGACCAGCGCCGGTCTTGAGCGGGCGGACGACGTTCGGCGCGGCTTCGAAGAGGCGGCGCGGGCGTGGCTGGATGCCGACGTAGACGTTGCCGGCGGCGTTGGTACGCACGCACTCGCGGACGAAGGCGTCCTCGTCGTCGAAGAAGCCGATGCCGATGATGCCGCCAGCGGGGCGGATGACGCGCACTTCGGACACGCCGTGCGCGCCGTGGGCGAGCCAGCGCCAGGTGGCGCGAATCTCTTCTGCGTTCGGACCGAGCTCGCTCATGCAGCTCCCTTGCGCGTTCCGAGCTTCGACGCAGGCACGCCCAGCACCTCGGCGTAGAGCTTCCGTCGCTCGAGATGATGGCGACGCAGGAGCGGCACCTTGCGATCGACGAAGTCGAACAACGCGGCATCCGTCTTCTCCGCGTGTGGGCGCATGAGGCGGCCGAGACGCTGCACCGTGCGGCCTCGAGCGCGTCCTGGGTACGCGAGGAACACGCGGGACAGGCGCGGCAGGTCGAGGCCTTCATCGGCGAGGCTGGTGGCGACGATGACCGGCAGCTCGCCGGCGCGGGCGCGATCGAGCAGCTCCTTGCGGACCGCTCGTTTCACCTCGCCCGTGAGCACCGCCGCCGAGACGCCCGCCGCCTCGATGGCATCGGCGAGCGTATGGCAGTGGTCGATGCGCCCGGAGAGCACCAGGCACACGTGGCCAGCGCGGGCCTCCTCCACGACGTGGTCGACGATGAGCGTGTTGCGCGCCTCGTCGCTCGCGACGGCGGCGAGCATCGGCGCGTAGTCCTCGGCGCCGGTGTAGAGGTAGGTAAAGTCCGTCTCGATGCTTTGGATCTCCGGGACGGTGAGGACGCCTGCTGCGACGAGCTCGTCGTGGGTGATGGTGACGAGCGGCGCGCCGAGGAACAGGTCGAGGAGCGCGGTCAGCCCGTCCTCGCGCTCCGGCGTGGCCGTGAGCCCGAGGCGGTAGCGCGCGGGGCACCGATCGACCACGGAGTGGAAGGTGCTGGCCGCGACGTGGTGGGCCTCGTCGAGGATGAGCAAGCCGAAGCCGCCGAGGAACGTGTCGAGCTTCGACGGCTCCCAGCGCCCTAGCGCCTGAATCACCGCGACGGTCACGGGCGCCGGGCGCTCCTCGCCATCGCCGATCAGCCCGGCATCTAGGCCGAGCTTGTCCTTCAGCTCCCCGAGCCACTGCTCGGCGAGGTCCAGCGTGTGGACGAGGATCAGCGTCGGCGTGCGCAGCCTCGCGATCGCGCCCATGCCCACGCGCGTCTTGCCGCCACCGCACGGGATGACGACCGTGCCCTGCGTGACCTTCGCGAGCTTCTCGACGGCAGCCGACTGGTAGTCGCGGAGACCGAGCGCAGGCACGTCGAGCGTCGCTTCGGGCAGCACGCGCGCGTCGTCGCAGGCGACGATGAGCCCGTCCTGCGCGGCCGCGCGACGGAGGACATGGATGGCGCCACGCGGGAGCCGCAGCTCGCCGGCGCGCTGCTCCGCGAAGCACACCGTCTCGAGCTCTGCGCCGGGGTTCAGGCCGAGCCGCAGGCGATCGAGGAACGCCGGGTTCGGGAACGACAGCATCCGGCACAGGCGCTCGACGACCTTGGGCGGCACCTCGCGCGCGTCGAGCGTCAGCGCAGCGTCAACTCGCGCGCGCATAGGTGGCCTCCTCGAGGAAGCGGGCGATGTTCTCGACACGCCGGGTGGTGAGCATCGGCGGCAGGCTCTTGAGGAACTTCTTCCCGTAGCCCTTCTCCGCGATGCGCTTGTCGAGGATGACGGCGACGCCCACGTCCGTCTTGCAGCGGATGAGGCGGCCGACGCCCTGGCGCAGCGCGATGATGGCGAGCGGCACGAGGTAGTTGTCGAACGCGCGCGGATCGCGCTCGCAGATGGCGTCGATCACCGGGTCGTCGGGCGGCGGGAACGGCAGCTTGTCGATGACGAGCCCGGTGAGCGCCTCGCCGGCGACGTCGATGCCGGTCCAGAAGCTCTCCGTGCCCAGCAGGATGCTGCCGACGTCCTCCTTGAAGAGGCGCGTCAGCTCCGCGCGCGGGAGCTCGCCCTGGCGCAACACGCGGTGCTCGCGCCCGTCGAGGCGCTCGTAGACGGCGTTCAGGTTCCGGTACGACGTGAAGAGCCCGAGCGTGCGGCCGTCGCAGACGTCGACGACGTACTGGAAGATGCGCGCGGCCTCGTCGATGAACTCGGCGTCGCGTGGGTCCGGCAGCCGTTCGGGCACAACGAGGAGCGCCTGGGACGCGAAGTCGAACGGCGTCTCGGCGACGACCTCGAGCGCGCCCTCGGGCACGCCGAGCTCGCGGCGCACGAAGTCGAAGGTGCCTGAGGTGGTGAGCGTGGCTGACACCAGCGACACCGACGGGCAGCGCGCGAACAGCTCAGCGCGCAGCAGATCGCTGACGTCGATGGGCTTCGACCGGAGCTTGGTGCGCCCCTTGTTGTCGAGGTCGAGCCAGTAGACGCAGGCGTGGTTCGACTGCGCGAGCCCCTCGGACAGGCGCGCGGCCGCTGTGGCTGCGTTCTTGGCCACGTTGCGCGCCGTAGCGCGCTCCTTCTTGTCCGCGAGCTCGTCCTCGGCGCGGGCCTTGGCGAGCGCCACGAGCTTGCCCAGCGCGCGCTGGACGCCCGCGTCGTTGGCGAAGCCCGGCGCCTTGAGCCGCTTCTTGTACCGGGGCGAGCGGGCGAAGTCGGAGAGCGCCGCGAACAGGCGCTGCGCCTCCTGGCGAAGCTCGCCCGCGAGCTGCTTGTTCCCGAGGTCGGCCGCCGACGAGGCGAGCCGCCCGAAGGTGTGCTCCGACAGCGTGAAGCCGAAGAACTC